>JANOXW010000199.1:0-8911 GCA_031418635.1 Acidobacteriota bacterium | reverse complement strand
CGCACGGTCATTTCGTCAAACATCCGCGTCATTTTCACAAAGCGGTAAAGTTCCAAAAATTGCGCTTTTGTCAGAGAAGTTTCCGACGTGCAGGAAAGCGGTTCGTTCGATTTTTTCAAGTTTGTTTTTGCTCCAAAATATTCGTAATTCCGTAAATGTTAATCAGCATCCAAGAAAAATTCTACGATGAAATTTGCAAATTTAAAACTATAGATGAGCGAAATTAAAATTAGGCGCGTGCCGATGGTGTTTAAAGACGAAAAAAGCAAACTTGTGTTTTTCAACAATTTGATTGCACTTAAGTGAAGCCTGTGCAAATTGTAAAATAAAGAAATGCTTCGGAATAAGTGAGAGGTGAGAAGTGATAGCTGATAGGTTTGACCTTTCACCTTTCACCTTTCACTTATCACTTATTCCGAAGTAGTTAAAGTATTGAAAATCATGCTACTTTAATTTGCACAGGCTTCACTTAATCGTTCCTTATAGATTTAATTCCCCGTAGCTCTGCTACGGAAATAAGGAAAAATAAAAATTCCGATTCAATACCTCGCGGCTCTGCCGCGCGGAAAATTTATTTTGGCGAATTTTTTTCGGTTGTTTATAATTATGTTGAATCAAGGCTAGGATTTTATTGCCATCAATCTGAACTGATAAACGCAAAATATGAACAATCAACAAGCCTACAATGTTTGGGCGGAAAATTACGATACGGTTGAAAATAAAACACGCGATTTGGAGGCAAAGGCTTTGCGCGAAAGTGTTTCGCCCACTAAATTGTTGGATATTTTGGAAATCGGATGCGGAACGGGAAAGAATACCGAATATTTGTTGACCAAAGCCAAACATCTCGTCGGTGCAGATTTTTCGGCGGAAATGTTGGCAGAGGCGAAAGAAAAAATAAAAGCTGAAAATGTCGAGTTTCGCCAAATGGACTTGCGCGAAACTTGGGAGTTTGCTGAGAATCAATTTGATTTAATAATTTGTAGCCTTGCGCTTGAACATATTGAAAACATTGACTTTGTGTTCGGGCAAGCGAGAAAAGTTTTGTGTGAAAATGGACTTTTTTACATCGGTGAACTTCATCCGTTCAAGCAATATCAGGGAAGCAAAGCGCGGTTTGAAACAGGTTCGGGCGTTTTTGAACTGGAATGTTTTGTGCATCACATTTCGGAATTTTTTGAAGTTGCCGTGAAAAATAATTTTCAAATTGTCGAACTCAAAGAATGGTTTGACAACGATGATAAAACACAAATTCCGCGACTTTTAACAATAATTTGCAAATCGAAAAAATAATCTAGCGACAAAGAATTTCAATATTAAATTGCGTTGATGTAGAATTATCAAGCAAATCTACTGAAACGAATTTTAAAAAAATGAAGAAAATACTTGTCTGTTTTGTATTATTAGTTTTTCAATTAACCACTTTTGCCCAAAAAACCGAGAATTACGTTCAGTATGTCAATCCTTTGATTGGCACACAGAAAATGGGACACACTTATCCCGGTGCAACCGTGCCGTTCGGTTCGGTTCAACTTTCGCCTGATACTGATGAACAACCCTTTTTGATTGGCGGAAAATATAATAAAAACACATATAAATACTGCGCCGGATATAATTATGACGACCGCACAATCGTCGGTTTTTCGCACACACACTTTAGCGGCACGGGACATTCTGATTTGGGCGATTTTTTGATTATGCCGACGGTTGGCGAACTGCAACTCGAACCGGGAACAAAGGATGATTCAAAAAGCGGATTTCGTTCCGCTTTTTCACACGAAAACGAACTCGTCGAACCGGATTATTATCGCGTTAAACTCAATGACGATAATATTTTAGCCGAATTAACCGCGACTACGCGCGTCGGCGTTCATCAATATACTTTTCCCGAATCCGACAACGCGCACATTATTCTCGATTTAATGCACGGGATTTATAACTATGACGATAAAAACGTATGGACTTTCGTGCGCGTCGAAAACGACCATACGATTGTCGGCTATCGTCAAACAAACGGTTGGGCGCGAACCCGCACCGTTTATTTTGCAATGGAATTCTCAAAACCTTTTACGAGTTACGGTTTTAAGAATTTCGGTAATCAGGCTTACAAAGGCTTTTGGCGCAAGTTTGACCAGACAAAGAATTTTCCCGAAATGGCAGGCGAACAAATTCGGGCGTATTTTGACTTTAAGACCGCAAAGAACGAAAAAATCAAAGTAAAATTCGCGCTTTCTCCGGTTTCGACCGAAGGCGCGATGAACAATTTAAAGATGGAAACGCCTGATTGGGATTTTGAGAAAATCAAACAAGCCGGACAAGAAACGTGGAACAAAGAACTTGGAAAAATCGTCGTAACGTCGGAAAATAAGGATGATTTAATTAATTTTTACACGGCGATGTATCACGCCTTTATCAGTCCGACCGTTTATATGGACGCGGACGGCAAATATAAAGGCTTAGACCAGAATATTCATCAATCGAATGGTTTTACAAATTATACGACCTTTTCGCTGTGGGACACATACCGCGCATTGCATCCTTTTTTTAACATAATTCAACCGCGCCGAAACCGCGAAATGATAAATTCGATGCTCGCGCATTATGATCAAAGCGTTCATAAAATGTTGCCGATTTGGTCGCATTATGCTAATGAAAATTGGTGTATGATTGGCTATCATTCTGTTTCGGTGATTTCGGACGCGATCGTTAAAGGCAATATCGAAGGCGTTGACGCGAACAAAGCGTTAGACGCGATGGCAAACACAGCGCGGACGAAATATTATGACGGACTCGAATTTTATATGAAGCTCGGCTACGTTCCCGAAGACAAAAATTCGTCATCGGTTTCCAAAACTTTGGAATATGCTTACGATGATTGGGCAATCGCGCAAGCCGCGAAAAAACTTGGTAAAAGCGCAATTTATGATGAATTTATCAAGCGTTCGGAAAACTGGAAAAATGTCTATGATGCGTCAATCGGTTTTACGCGCCCGAAAATGAGCGATGGCAAATTTACCGAAAAATTTGACGCGCTGAAAACCGAAGGTCAAGGATTTATCGAAGGGAATTCGTGGAACTACAGTCTTTATGTTCCGCATAATCCGGCGGAAATGATTGCAATGATGGGCGGAAAACAGAAATTTGTGGCGCATCTCGACGAACTTTTCACGATGCACTTGCCTGACGAATTCTTTGCCGAAACCGAAGACATCACCCGCGAAGGAATTCTCGGCGGCTACATTCACGGCAATGAACCTTCGCATCACGTCGCTTATTTGTATAATTGGGCGGACGAACCTTGGAAAACTCAGGAACGAGTGCGAATGATTCTCAAACATCAATATCACGCTGCGCCCGACGGTCTTGGCGGCAACGACGATTGCGGGCAAATGTCTGCCTGGTTTTTATTTTCAACGCTCGGCTTTTATCCTGTTTCTCCCGCCTCCGACCAATATCAACTCGGAAGTCCGGCGATAAAAAGCGCGGTTTTGAAACTCGAAAACGGTAAAACCTTAAAGATTGAAGCGATTAATCAAAGTGATAAAAATGTTTATGTCCAAAAAGTCTTAATCAATGGAAAGGAAATAAATCGAAATTACATCACGCACACAGAAATTATGAGCGGTGGCAAAATTATATTTATGATGAGCGATAAGGCAAATAGCTAAAGACAGCTTACTTATTTTAGTATTCTATTTCGCAATGGCGGCTTTTTCGTTGTAAAATTCTTTTATGACAGATGATAAAAAAGAATACGAAAAACATCATACGAAAGAAAAATTAGAAGCTGTCGGGCAGATAATTCTTGGCGAAATCGAAAAAATCGGAGGGATTTTAACGGCTGACCCGACGACGCAAGCCGAAGGCGATTATAATCTCGAAGCGGGAAGTTTGCATTATGAAAATGCAGATGCGTCTGAGGAAAACGACGAATCGCAGAAATCTGAATAACTCAAAAACAAAAAATCTAAAGAAATGACAAAAAAGATATTTATTGCCGGTTCGGGCGGAATCGGAGAAGCCGCCGCGCTTTTGTTGCGCGAATGGTCGGAAACGGAAACGGAAATTTATCTCGGCGATATTTCCGAAGATAATTTAAACAAAGCAAAAGATTTTATTTTGCACAATTCGCAGAAAGAATCGAAAGGCGAAACGGTTTTGATGGCGAAGGACGGTATTAACGACGCGATGAAAGCGGCGTTTGAAACTTGCGATGTTTTGCTTGATTGTTCGCCCGGAAGCCAAGCCCCGCGTCTTGCCGGATTTGCCAAAGATTTCAAAATGCACTACGCGAATTTGACCGAATATGTCGCTGAAACCGATGAAATTATCGCGTTGGCAAAAGATGCCGACACCGGATTTATTTTGCAAACCGGACTTGCGCCCGGCTTTATCAATGTGTTGGCGATGTCGCTTTACAATCAATTTGTCGAAAAATACGAGAACGAAAGTGTTGAGCGAATTGCGATGAAAGTCGGCGCGTTGACGGCACACGCGCACGAACCTCATTTTTACGGTTTTACTTGGTCGCCGATTGGTGTCGCTACCGAATATGTCAAAAATTCGGTTGTTTTGCGAAATTACAAAATCACGAAAAAGCCCGCGCTTTCCTCGCGTGAAACAATCGTTATCGGTGCGCGAACTTACGAAGCCGATTTAACGAGTGGCGGCGCGGCTGATTTGCCGGATGTTTTTGCGGGAAAGGCGCGAAATCTTGATTATAAAACTCTGCGCTACGTTGGGCATTACGATTGGGTAGAATCGCTGATTCGCAAATTGCCGAAAGACGAAAATCTGCCGAATCGTCTGCAAGATGTGATGCTCGAAGCAATTCCGTCAGTCGAAGATGATTTGGTTTTAGTCCACGTGGCGGTGGATGGTTTCGACAAAAACGGCAGACGCAGAATGATTGAAAAAGCATTTTTTGTTCATCCACTTGAAATAAACGGCAAGAATTTGCGGGCGATTCAAACGACAACCGCCGCACCGCTGTGCGAATCGGCAATGATGCTTTTGCAGGGAAATCTAAAAGGCGTTGTTTTGCAAAGTCAATTGAATCCGGCAGATTTTATGAATGGCAATTTTGTCAGCCGCATTTATAATACAAAACCTATTGAATAAATTTACGCAACGCAGTTTGTTATAAATTAAAGTTGAAACTGACAAAACCTGATGCTTTGACCGGCTCACCGTTACGCACAAATGGTTTGAACTTCCATTTTCTAATTGCGTCCGTCGCGGCTCTTTGAAGCAACGAAGGTCCACTCGTATTTTGCACCTTGCTTACTTGTCCGAGTTCATCTATCTCTAATTCAATGCGAACAATGCCGGTCATTCGCAAAGATTTTGCCGTCGGCGGATAAACCGGATTCGTTTTGCTTGTGGCATACTCAATCAGCGAACCGACTTCTAACGGAGAATTACTTTTTACAACATCAAAATTGACGGGAACAGTTTGAACATCGGGTTTGGGTTGATTGGAAGCAACTTCCGCATCTTTATTTTCAATCCGGCGTTCTCTTTGCGGTTTCGGTGAATTTTCAGAAACTGTCGGTTGCTTCTCGTCATTCTGCTTGATTTCTTCTTTTGGTTTATCGGTTTTAGCCACCGAATCAGTGTTAGGTTTAGAAATAGCTGTTTCGGATGATTTTGTTTTATCCGGCAAAGTTGGTTGTTTGCTGACAGGAAGCAAAATCGGCGTTGTTATCGGAGCGACAGTCGGATTGTTGGTTTGCGTCGGGTTGGTTGGCGAGTTTGTCGGATTGTTCACCGGAGTATTTGAAGCAACCGTATTTTGCGGACTATTGTTTGTTTCCGGCGGAGTTTCAACAACTGCATTGATGACAACGCTTCTCGAACCAGCCAGCAGTTCGCGGGCATCGGCGGCTTCATTTTTCCAACGATTGGCATCGTAATCATCTTTTGCCAAACCGCTTCTTGCGCTCGTCGCCTCTTCAAGCAATGCCATCGCGTTGGCAGTTTTGTCTTTGTCTTTGCCTAAAACTTTTGATTGCTCAACCACCAATTCCAGCGTTTCGCGCATTTTTTGGACATCGGCGGCAGCTTCGACGGGCAAATTTCGGTCGGCAACGCTCAAACCGAGCGCACGATAGCGTTCGAGTTGAGTTCGCGCACCTTTAATAACTTGTGCGGCAACGGCAGAATAGCTTGCCATCGCGTTTGTTTGATTGATTTTTTTGGGACTGGAAAGTTCCTTTAAGAAATCCTGTGCGCGTTTATAATCGCCTTGTTCGAGATAGCTGTTCATCAGCAAAACATTGATAACACTGTGAACTGTCGGGTCGCTTGTTTCGCGCCGTATATTTTCGAGTTCGTAAATTGCGGCATTATAATTTTTAACCGCGATAAACGCTTTCGCCTTTCCGACGCGCTCGCGCATCACATCGGCAGATGTTTGCGCGTTAATAACAAAAAAACTAAGTAAAACCAATAAAACCGAAGAGCAAAACCTTCTGACATTTAGCGGCATTTTCGAGTCTCCTTTCCTTCTTGGACTTTAAATTTTCCACCAAGACCAAAGCGAACAGTCATTTTAGGTTCACTTTTTACGACCTCAACAAATAATCCATCTTAAAATAATTTCCAAACAAGTTTTCAAAAAAACCTGTTTTCCTACTTCAATAAACTTGTGATGATTTTCTGACGATAAGAGTTTGCGTCTTTCTTTATATCACTTTCATTAAGCGTGAGCAAGCGTTTATCGCGCATTACGACTTTTCCGTTGATAATAACGTGGCGCACATCTTCGGCTTTCGTCGCATAAACCAGACTCGAATAGACATTAAAATACGGCGTTTGATGCAAACTATCAAAATCAACAATCACAATGTCGGCGCGTTTTCCCGTTTCGATTGAACCGATTAAATTTTCTAAATGTAACGCTCGCGCACCGCGAATCGTCGCCATTTCAAAGGCTTGTTCGGCGGAAACGACTTTCGGGTCTTTGGCAAAAATCTTGTGCAATTTCGCCGCTGTGTCCATCTCTTCCCACAAACTCAAATCGTTATTTGAAGCCGCGCCGTCCGTTCCGAGTCCGACAGGCAAATCCATTTTTAACATCAACGGAATCGGCGCAACGCCTGCTGCAAGTTTCATATTCGATTGCGGATTGTGCGCTATGCCGACACCGCGCCGTTTCAAAATATCGAGTTCCGCTTCGTTCGCCTGAATAACGTGCGCGGCAATGACTCGATTATTGAGAAAACCAATTTTTTCGACATATTCAATCGGACGAATTCCTTTGTGATTCTTTTGGATAAAGTCTGTTTCCGTTTCGGCTTCAGCGAGATGAATAACCAGCGGCGCATTGAGTTTATCGGACAAAGCCCGCGCTTGTTTGAGATGTTCTTCCGAAACCGTATAAGGCGCGTGTGGCGCAATCGCTGGAATAATTAACGCATTTCCCTGCCATTTTTTGACGAATTTCTCCGTGTAATTCATCGCTTCGTCCCAAGTTTTATTGTCGGGAACAGGAAAATCAATCACAGTTTCGCCAAGAACTCCGCGCACACCGGCTTTTTGTGTTTCGTCCGCGATAGCATCCTCAAAATAATACATATCGCAATAAGTTGTCGTCCCGCCGCGAATCATTTCCGCCAACCCAAGCCGTGTTCCGACACGCACAAAATCTTCCGTTACATTTTTCGCTTCCGCCGGAAAAATGTATTTCGTTAACCATTCCTGCAAATCCAAATCGTCGGCAATTCCGCGAAAAAGCGTCATCGGAATATGGGTATGCGTATTTATTAAACCCGGAATCACAACTTTGCCATTAGCGTTAATGTTTTGTTTTGAAGAAAACTGCCGCGCAATTTCGCTTGACGTGCCAATCGCCACAATTTTATCTGCTTTAATGGCAACCGCACCATTTTCGATAACCCGCT
Organism: Acidobacteriota bacterium; assembly: GCA_031418635.1. Lineage (GTDB taxonomy): Bacteria > Acidobacteriota > Blastocatellia > Pyrinomonadales > Pyrinomonadaceae. Next base: position 1,007 of record JANOXW010000199.1, on the reverse strand, counting down.
TGCTTGCGTCCATCGTTACGACAGTTCCGCCCGAAATAATTAAATCAACCGCTTGTTTTCGGGCGAAAATTGATTGTGGAATATTTAGGAGAAATAAAAAAAGAAGTAAAAAATGTAACTTTTTCATAATGTAATTTACAATGATTTGAAGTGCGAAAGCAAAGCAAAACCAAATAGTTTGCTATTTCCTTATCAACAAAACCGGAAATTGCATGATTAACTTTTGACCTTTTTTTCTTTTCTTTGCAAACTGTAATTATGAACGATTTAGCCAAATTTATTCAAGCCGCGAGTTTTGCCGCTAAAAAACACAAAACACAAAAGCGCAAAGGCGCGGTCGAAGAACCATATATCAATCATCCTTTAGAAGTGGCAAATTTGCTGGCAAATGTTGGAAAGGTTGAGGATTACGACATTCTCATTGCCGCCGTTTTGCACGACACCATCGAAGACACGGAAACTACCAAAGAAGAAATCGCCGAACTTTTCGGCACAAAAGTCAGCGAAATGGTTTTGGAAGTTACCGACGATAAATCTCTGCCGAAAGCCGAAAGAAAGCAAAAACAAATCGAACACGCACCGCATCTTTCCACCGGCGCAAAACACATCAAACTTGCCGACAAATCCAGCAATATCCGCGACGTAACGGAAAATCCGCCGGATTTTTGGTCGAACGAAAGACGGCTTGAATACATTCTTTGGGGCGAAAAAGTCATCGCCGGTGTGCGCGGCGTGAACGAGAATTTAGAACAATATTTTGATGAGCTAATTGTTCAAGCCAAGCGAAAGTTTTAAAGTGAAAAGGTGGAAAAGTGAAAAGGTGAAAAAGTTTGATTATGAGAGTCAATCAAACTTTTTCACCTTTTCACTTTAGAAATCGAATCTGATACCGAGTTGAAATTCACGGTTATAGCTCGAATTAAAAGTAAAAGAAGGCGAACCGGAAACGAAAGTGCGCGGCGTTCCGAAGTTTGTCGCCGCCGTTGACAGACGAATCGGCAAAGTCG
>JANOXW010000198.1:0-13548 GCA_031418635.1 Acidobacteriota bacterium | reverse complement strand
CAAAAGATGCGGCAGTTTGGTCGAATGACGACGAAGCAAAATGGCTTGGCTGGCTTGATATTGTTGAAAGACAATTGAGCGACAAACAGAAATTCGCCGACTTTCAAGCCGAAGTCAAAGCGGAAAATTTTACGCATATTTTGCTTCTCGGAATGGGCGGTTCGTCGCTGTGTCCCGAAGTTTTGAGTTTTACTTTCGGCAAACAAGACGGTTTTCCCGAACTGCATATCAACGATTCGACCGATCCGTCGCAGATTCGCGCCGTTGAAGCGAAAATTGATTTGGCGAAAACGCTCTTTTTCGTGTCAAGCAAATCGGGTTCGACGCTTGAGCCGAACATTTTTCAGCAGTATTTTTTCGAGCGCGTTTCCGAAACCATCGGTGCAGACAAGGCGGGAAGCCGTTTTGTAGCGATTACCGATCCGAACTCGAAAATGCAGAAAGTAGCGGAAGAAAATAATTTCCGAAAAATCTTTTACGGCGACGCGACCATCGGCGGACGATATTCCGCGCTATCGGATTTCGGGATGATTCCGCTTTCAGCGATGGGCGTTGACGTAGCAGATTTTTTGACGCGCACAAGTGAAATGGTTACAGCGTGTCAAAATGAAAATGCGGTAGAAAATGCGGGCGTGATTTTGGGTGCGATTTTGGGAACGGCGTGGCGTGATTTCGGGCGCGATAAAGTTACCATTCACACCAGTCCGAAGATTTTTGATTTGGGCGCGTGGCTTGAACAATTGATTGCCGAAAGCACGGGCAAAATCGGCAAAAGTCTGATTCCGATTGACCGCGAACCGATTGTTGAGGTTGACGAATGTGGCGACGACCGCACGTTTGTTTATTTGAAGGTCGAAGGCGACGACGTGCGCGATGCGGAAGTTGAAAAACTCGAAAAAAGCGGTCAGCCGATTATCAAAATCGTTCTACCGTCAACCTTGAATTTAGGACAAGAATTTTTCCGTTGGGAAATTGCGACGGCAGTTGCGGGCGCAATTATGGAAATCAATCCGTTTAATCAACCCGATGTCGAAGCCAGCAAAATCGTTACGAAAAAGCTGACTTCGGAATACGAAGAAACAGGCAGTTTGCCGTCTGAACAACCGATTTTTGAAGGCGAAGGTATCAAACTTTTCACCGATGAACGCAACGCTGAGGAACTAAACGAAGCGATTGGTGGTGACAAAACCTTGAAAAATTATCTTGCGGCACATCTGGACAGAATCGAAACGGACGATTATTTCGGACTGCTTGCTTATGTCGAAATGAACGACGCGAATCAAAAATCGCTTGATGAAATTCGTCGGATGGTTTTGGAGCATTTCAAAGTCGCTACTTGTCTCGGATTTGGTCCAAGATTTCTACATTCGACGGGACAAGGTTACAAAGGCGGCGCAAATAACGGCGTGTTTTTGCAAATCACGGCGGACGACACGGAAGATTTGCCCGTGCCAGATCAAAAATACACTTTCGGCATCGTCAAAGCGGCGCAAGCGAGAGGTGATTTTGCAGTTTTAGCTGAGAGGAAACGCCGTGCCTTGCGCGTTCATTTGAGCGCGGATGTGCAGAAAGGCTTGGCAAAACTTGGTGAAATAATCGGACAGTTGAAAAGTTAAAACAGAAGAAGTTTAGCCACAGATTGACACAGATAAACACAGATGATTTTTGATGAAAACAGCGGAGATTTTTGCTTCTATTTACGGCGCGGAAGCGGGAAATCTCGCGCTCAAAATGCTGGCGACGGGCGGCGTTTTTCTTGGCGGTGGCATCACGCCCAAGGATTCTGCCAAAATTGAAGGAAGTGGCATTTATGGAATCATTTACGGCGAAAATTCCCGTGCGCGTCGTTTTGAACGAAAAAGCCGCACTTTTAGGCGCGGCTTATTTTGCATTTTACGAGTTGGAACATTACTAGAATCAAATACGAATGAAAAACCGTGAAATTACAGTTTTAAATAATCTCGAAGAATTGAGTCGGGCGGCGGCGGAAAAGTTTGTCGAATTGGCGCGTTCGAGTATTGCGGCGAACGGTTCTTTTACAGTCGCGTTGGCGGGCGGTTCGACTCCGAAAAAGTTGTATCAGCTTTTGGTGGACGAAAATGAGCCATTTCGCGCTAAGGTTGATTGGGCGAAAATCAACTTTTTCTGGGGCGACGAAAGATGCGTTGCGCCTGATTCCGACGAGAGCAATTATCGGATGGCAAACGAGAGTTTGCTCAAACCTTTGGGCATTTCGCCGATGAATGTTCATCGTTTCAAGGGCGAAGTGGAAGCGGAAGTGGCGGCGGCGGATTATGAAAATTTTCTGCGGTTATTTTTTAACGCGCCGACGGGCGAATTTCCGCGTTTCGATTTGATTTTGCTCGGAATGGGCGCGGACGGACACACGGCTTCGCTGTTTCCGCAGACGGACATTTTGCGCGAAACGAAAAAACTGGTCGGTGCGCCATTTGTCGAAAAATTCGGAACGCATCGTTTGACGCTCACGCCGAAGGTTATCAACAATGCCGCAAATATTATTTTTCAAGTCGGCGGCGCAGACAAATCAGACGCTTTGCGCGAGGTTTTGGAAGGCGAAAAACAACCCGAAAACTTTCCTTCGCAAATCGTTAATCCTTCCAGCGGCAAGATTTACTGGTTTTTAGACGAAGCGGCGGCGCAGTCGCTGACAATCAATCGCAAATATGAAAATTTCTCTGGTTATCTCCGACGTTGACGCGACTTTAATCACACCCGAACACGAAATTACGCCGCGTGCGCGACAAGCCGTGCGCGAATTGCAGACGCGTGGCATCGGTTTTACGATAGCGAGTTCGCGTCCGCCGCGTGGACTTTACGGTTTTGCCGAACAACTGAATGTTCTCGAACCTTTTGCCGCGTTCAACGGCGGAATTATTCAAAAACGAAACGGCGAAACGCTTTTAAAACACACTTTGAGCCGCGAAATTTGCCAATCGGCGTTTGAAATTACAAATAAATTCGGCATCGAATTATGGATTTACTGCGACCACGATTGGCACATTGATAAATTTACGCCGTTTGTCGAACGCGAGCAAAATACGATTGGATTTAAAGCGACTATCGAAAAAGATTTGCGCGAAATGTTCGGCACAGTGGCAAAATTGGTCATCGTCGGCGATCCGAAATTGGTTGCCGAAGCCGAAATAGTTGCGCTTGCCGAATTCGGTGCGGAAGTTTCCGCCACGAAATCGAAACCGCGTTTTCTCGACATCACGGCAAAAGAAGCGCACAAAGGCGCGGTCGTTACACAAATTGCCGCCGTTTTGGGAATTCCGACAGCGGAAGTTGTCGTCATCGGCGACGGTTTGAACGACGTTTTAATGTTTGAACGCGCCGGTTTTTCGATTGCGATGGGACAAAGCGACAACGAAGTAAAAGCAGTGGCAAGTGTTGTGACAAAAGCAAATACCGAAGAAGGTTTTGCCTTTGCGATGGAAGAATTCGTATTACCGAATTTTGATTAAAAAACTAAAAAATATAGTAGTGTCCTATATAGTGTGTTGCTCTAAATAATGATTTCTAGCAACACTTTTTCTGTTATGATAATCTATTTTACAGTATGCCAAAATCAAAAGATGAAAATGTTTTAGCCAAATCTGTCATTGACGATATTATTGATTGGACGGAATCAGACGATTTTATTGAAACCGAAAGTCAAAAGATAGCGCGTCAAGGTAGTAGAGCTAGAGCCGCCAAATTAACATCTGCCGAAAGGTCGGCAATTGCTAAGAAAGCGGCTCAAAAAAGATGGAGTTCTAAAAGTAATTGTGAAAGCGAACTACCTTAAAGGTAGTTTTTTCTTGCCTACATTTGTTTGAGTGTTTAAGAAATTTTCTTTCGATACAATTGAACGTTGTAATGTCGTTTCTAATTCTTTCCGCGCATTCCCCTCAACACGCCCGCCTGACCTTGCGGCAACTGCGTTTTGGTCAACTGAAAGAATGACGGATGTTCATCGTGATACGATTTTATCTTTGCTTGAAATCGTTGGCAAAAAGTGTTTGGCAATTCAAGAAAGCCTTATCCAAAACGTCAAAGTTGATGATGTCCAAATTGACGAAATTTGGGGATTTATCGAAATGAAGGAAAAGACGAAAAAGAAAAAAGCATTGAGTAGTGAAAAAGTCGGACACGCTTACACTTTCACCGCGATTGAAAGCAATTCAAAGTTAATCGTGGCTTGGCATCTTGGCAGACGAACAAGCGCAGATGCCGTTATCTTTCTTGAAAAACTCAATGAAGCTGTCAGCGAAGATACTGTCTTTCAAATGTCATCAGACGCTTACCCTGCTTATGGTGATGCGGTTGCAAAGGCGATTGGACATCGCACCGATTACGGACAAGTCATCAAGATTTACGGTAATCCTAATCCTGATGAAGTTCGTTATTCGGCAGGAAATGTTACCTCAATCAAAAAGAAAATCATTATTGGCAATCCGCTTGTTGAAAACATCTCGACAAGCTGTGTTGAACGTCAAAATCTAACAATGCGAATGAGTATGAGAAGATTAACGCGCCTGACAAACGGCTTTTCAAAAAAATGGGAAAACCTGAATTATGCTTTAGCCTTGCATTTCGCTTATTATAACTTTTGTCGGATTCACAAAACGATTCGATGCACACCTGCAATGAGAGCAGGTATTACAAAAAATATTTGGGAAGTTAAGGATTTGATGGATTATGAAATCAAATCCTAGCAACACACTATTAGGACACTACCAAAATCGCAAACCGCACGCCGTCAAACCGCGCCAAACCGTCAAGAGTCGCCAGCCACAGATAACCGTCGCCGGTTTGAACTATTCCATAAACCGAATTCTGCGGCAGCCCGTCGTCCACCGTCCACGAATCAAACCGATACTGCGCCTGCGCCGTGATAAACGGAAAGCAGAAACAAAAACTCAAGAATAATTTCTTTAACAAACTCATACCAAGCGGCACAGCATCAAAGAGTAATTGAAAATATAAAAAGTTTGCACAGGAACTCTAACTTGCGGAAAGCCTGTTTGCAAGTTAAATTAAGAGAGGTTTTAACTTTTAAGGATAAAAAGATGGATTTTACAACAAAAGAATTATTAAAAAGATACGCGAAATTGGCAATCGGACAGCCATTTGCGCCGATTTTATTGAATATTTTAGTTACAAGCGTTTGCGATATGCGTTGCACACATTGTTTTTTTACGGAAGAATTGGATGACCGTCCGCGTAAGAAATTGCAGATGAAAACGCACGAAATCGAAAAAATCTCCGAAACTCTCGGTGGCAATCTCGGCGTTTTGATTCTGGCCGGCGGCGAACCTTTTACTAGAAAGGATTTGCCCGAAATCGTTGGCGCATTTCATCGCAACAACAAATTAGAATCGGTTTATTTAATGAGCAACGGACAAATTCACCCGCGAATTTTTCCTGATGTAACGCGGATTTGTCAGGAAAATCCGAATCTTAATGTAACGATTGCTTTGGGAATTGACGGACTCAAAGACGAACACGAAAAAATTCGTCAAAAAGTAGGCAGTTGGGACAAAGCGATTCACACGGCGCGGACTTTGCAGGAAATGAAAAAAGAATTTCCGCGCATTGACGTGCAAACTTGCACTTGCGTGATGAATTCCAACCAAGACACGATTTTTGATTGGTATGACTTCTTGAAACACGATTTGAAGCCCGACAAAATCAATATCAACTATATTCGTCCGCCGTCAAAAGACCCGAATGAACTAAACTTCGATCATAGTCGTTATGCTAAATTGTCGGATATGATTCTTGACGACGTGAAAAATGCGGCAATCAAGAATAATTACGGCGGCTCGGCGGGATTTTTCAAAGCCGCGATTGACCTTTATATGCACGATTTGATTACCAAGGTTAAGGAAACAAATCAAGCGCAAATGACTTGTTATGCGGGAACTGCCGGCGCGGTGATTTATGACGAAGGCACGATTTCGTCGTGCGAAAACAAGACGGAGGTGGCGAATCTGCGCGATTTTGATTGGAATTTTCAATCGGCGTGGAATTCACCGCAAATGAAAGCGCGGCGCAAAGAAGTCGCCAATGGTTGTTTTTGCACACACGAATCAAACAGTTATTATCCGAGTTTGCCGTTTAATCCGAAACATCTGATTCAGATTAAGAAACTCGAAAAACAGATGAAAAAAGCATCGAGAGAAATGGATTTGAAACGACCGCAAACCGAAGGGTTAGCGGTAAAAGTCTAAGAATATGTTGACTTACAAAGCAATGTATAAATTTTTGGAAGACGGCGTTCACGGCGAAGTTTTAGATTTCCCGGGCGTGATAACCTGCGGGAAAATGTTGGGCGAAACCCGAAAACTTTTGGCAGATGCTTTGGTTGATATGGCGGAAACGAATCTGCTTTTGGGTGAATCTTTGCCGCTTCCCGATCCGTCTTTGACTGATGCGGAAGCTGATTTGGAAGAACCGATACATTTAATTTTGAATGCCGCTTCAAAAATTAAAGTTGTTCCCGAACTTATTTATGAAGCGGCGTGATTTGATCCGACATTTGGAAGCAAACGGTTGTCGTCTGTTGCGTGAAGGCGGAAGCCATTCGATTTGGGAGAACACGAAAAATGGAAAACGAACCGCTGTTTCACGCCACAGAGAAATCATTGAATTTACGGCAATTAAAATTTGCCAACAGTTAGAAATCCAAATCCCTTAAATATGCAGCAAAATACCCCGAAAATTCTCATTATTTCATCCGACACCGGCGGCGGACATCGTTCGGCGGCGCAAGCCTTAGCGGAAGGTTTGCAAAAGGTTTGGCACGGCGAATCGGTTGCTGTGCGGATCGTCAAAGCGGTTGAGGAATCGCATCATATCACGGACAAACTCGTTAAACTTTACAATTGGATACTGCAACACAAACAGCATTGGATGAAATACGCATATTGGGCGATAAACCGTTTTCGTCCCGAAACACGCGAGTTTTTTCAACGTCGCTGTATCGGTTTTTGCAAAGAACAGTTTGAAAAATGGTGTCCGCATATCGTCGTCAGCGTGCATCCTTTGACGCAACATATTTTTGCGCGAATCTTACGAGAACTGAATTTAGCCGACCAAATTCCGCTGGTTACAGTCGTAACCGATCCGTGTTACGGGTTTTGGAAAGGTTGGGCGTGTGAAGAAGTTTCGCTTTATCTAGTGGCAAATGAAGATGCGCGGCGACAGTTGATTGATTATGGAATCACGCCCGAAAAAATAAAAATTTCGGGAATGCCGATAAATCCGAAATTCTGCGAAGTTGACGAAAAAACGGCACAAACGGCGCGAAAAGCGTTTGGTTTGGACGCGGATAAATTCACTGTTTTTGTTAATGCAGGTTGGGTTGGCGGCGGAAATATTCCGAAAATTTTTCGTGAATTAGCCTGCGGCGAACTCGATGTGCAGGCGATTTTTCTGGCGGGAAAAAATGAAGAGTTGCGAAAAGAAGCCGAAGAAATCGCCAAAACCGCCAAATTTCCGATTAAAGTTATTGGTTATTCGGACGAGATAGAAAAATTGATGCAGTCGGCAAATGTAATGATTTCCAAACTCGGCGGTTTGACGACGTTTGAGGCTTTGGCGTGTCATCTGCCGATTATCGCTGACACAACCACGCCGCCGATGCCGCAGGAAGCGGGAACAGTTAGTTTGCTTGCCAAAAACGGCGCGGGTATTTTGTTGAAAAAAACATCGGATATTATCCCGACAATTCAAGGTTTGCTTAATGATTCGGCGAAATATGCGCGAATGAAAGCCGCCACTATCGGAATGACCAATCCGAATTCGACGCAAAGAATTATCGAAGAAATCTCCGCGCTTTTGCCAAGCCGTCAAGCCGCAATTATCAACGCACCAACGGAGATTGAAACACAACTTGCACAAGTCTGACGATAATAAATTTACTTTTCTCACTTGTTACTTTTCTACAATTTCATTAACCTTTTCCTAGTTTTGTTTAAAATCGCAGTTTCTATATTGGAGAATAATTTTGAGTCTTTTACTTGAAGGAAAACGTGCTTTTGTGTCAGGCGGCACACGCGGCATCGGTGCGGCAATTTGTGAAGTGTTTGCGCGGGAAGGCGCGGATGTTGCTTTTAACTACAATTCACGCGACGATTTAGCCGAACAAATCAAGCAGAAAATCGAATCTCACGGCAGACGCGCTCTTGCCTATAAAGTTTCCGTTACCGACCGTTTCGGAATGAAACATATCGCCCGCGAAATTAAAGAAGCGTGGGGCGCAATCAATGTTTTGGTCAACAATGCCGCCGTCAATAAACCCGACAATTTTGCGACGACCACCGATAAATCTTGGGATTGGGTGGTTGATACCAACGTCAACAGTTTGTTTGCTGTAACTAAACCATTTTACAAACAAATGATTCGTGAACGCATCGGTTCAATCTTGAATATTACCAGCGTTGGCGCAATTCGTTCGCTTCCGACTTCGGTGCATTACGCTACTTCAAAAGCGGCAATGATTGGATTTACCAAATGTCTTTCACGCGAAGCCGCCAACTTTGGCATCTCGGTCAACGCAATTGCCGCGGGAATTTTTGATACGGATTTGGGCAACACTCTTCCCGAAAGACTTTTGCAAATGCACGATTTTTGGGTTTCCAAAGGCAGACTCGGCAAACCCGAAGAACTCGCCGAATACGCCGCGTTTATGGTCAGCGACCGCAACAGTTTTATGAACGGCGAAATCGTCATTGTTGACGGCGGCGCGATTACTTAATTTGTCCTTTGTCCTTTGTTATTTGTCGTTGAGTTACTTTCTCTTGCAAAAGACAAAGGACTAATGACGAAGGACAAAATAATGAATTTGAAATTGAATTTCAATTCTAAGTAGTTGAAAATAAATACTTTAACTTGACAAGTCAATTTCCGTCTTATATTCTTAGCAAGTTGAAAATTTTTCAGCAAAGGAAGAACATATGGCAAGAGAAGAGCTAATCGAAAATTTGAATAATGCGTTGAGTCTGGAACTTTCGGGTATTATTCAGTATTCACAACACAGTTATTTGGTAACGGGCATTGAACGTGAAGTTTATAAAGGATTTTTCCGCGATCAAGCCGAAGAAGCCAATGACCACGCGCAAACGCTTGGCGATAAAATAGTTGCGCTGGGCGGAATTCCGACGGTTGAGCCAGCGTTGATTCGCCAATCGGTTGAATTAAAGGAAATGCTTGCTCAAGACTTAGAACTCGAACGCGAAGCGATGAGAGTTTATATGTCAGCGTGGAGTTCGTGCGACGAAGCCGATTTAGCGACTAAATTTTGGCTTGAAGAACGAATTGCTAACGAACAATTGCACATCGAAGAACTCGAAAAACTCACTTCCGAACGCACGGCAAGGGTAAATTCCGAAAGAATCGTTTTGCGCGAAGTTAGCTAATAGCTACTAATATTTAGAACGAATTAAAAAGAACGGAAAGTAAAGTTTCAAACTTTGCTTTCCGTTTAGTTTTTTTCGTGGAGAAAAATTTAAGAAAAACTCGGAAACTCAAGCACGTTTGAGGTTTTTACGGATGTTTCATTGGCAGTGTTTTGCTTATTCAAACGGTAACGCGCCGAAGCAATGACGCGGTGCAAATCGTCCAATATAGCAGCGTCAATTGACATGGTTTTCTGACACGACCAACCTAAATCTTCAGTCCAAGTTGAAAGTTTGATAACAGCTTGATTGTCCGTCAAAGAAACTTCGACTTTCTTTTCGTCGGAATAAATCGGTAAAAATTTTGTCGCGGTATTGGCTTGCATATTCTTATAAGAGAAAATGAAATTCGATTTCAATAAGGATTATGACAAAGAAAAATGCCTTCGTCAAGTTCTGCTAATGAAAATCACGACGAAGGCAAGTTTTATTTCAAAAAAAGTTACTTTTTAGTTTTCCATTCTTTGACCAAATTTTCTAAGTTGGCGACATTTGCCGGATTAACTGGCGGAGTTGCGGCTTTGCCGACTTGAATGGCTTTTTCGCCGGTTGTAATGGCTTCGTCCTTTCTACCCATTTCCGCTAAGAGTCTGGCTTTAGTATTAAGATTAGCGTAAGTTTCGCTAATCTTAATCGAATTATTTAACCAACCGAGTGCTTCTTCGTAGTTGGCGGTTATTTTTGAATTCAGCACATAATTCGCGGCTTGAACCGGATCGTTGACTATTCCGCGACGAAAATTAGTTAAAATTCGCCCATTCAAATCGCCGACATCAAGCGTGAACGGAACGCGCAATTTTTCCCAAGCGATGACAATATTTGTCGTTGTATCGGCAACATTGTCAAAATCTATCGTCATCGTTTCCTTAAATTCGCCCGTCGTCGGTTTTACTGTAACGCGCAAAGCATCTTGTTTTGCGTCATAATTAAAACTGCCCCATTCGTTGTTGACTTTGTTGAAAATTATCGTCCACGAATCTTTGGTCGGAATCGTGTGCAAACCGTATTTTCCTTTGGGCAACACTTGACCATTGATTTTTACGTCATTGCTGATTTCAAAAGTCGTATTTTCGTTGGCACCCGTGCGCCACACTTCACCGTAGGGAACAATTCCGCCCCAAACTTCCCGCGCTTTGATATTCGGGCGATGATAGACAATCGAAACAGTCGTATCACCGACGGTTTGCGAAACGCTTTGGCGTTGGCTGGCACGCGGCAGAACTGTCTGCGCGAACAAATTTGAAACGCCAACCAAAACTAACATCAAAATTATAGATACTTTTATTTTCATAGATTTACTCCTTAAAATTATTACTGTAACTGTTTGCTAAGATGAACTTTTTTAAGTTTAATTGATTGTTACTGGCTTTCCAAACGCTCACGCGCCCGCTGAATAAATAACTTGAGCATTTCGGTAATTTTTTTGGTCATTTCGCTACTAATAATTGATTCACCGGCAAGACCGGCAAGCAGATGCAATTCCAGTGCCGAATTACGGCGCAATTCGACGGCTTGCGAAAACTGCACGAGCGTCAGATTTTTACCTTTTTCCATAAATTCCGCCGCATAACGCAAAAGATTTTTGGTTTCACCCGCAATCGGCATCCACTCGATTCGTTCCTCGCTGTTTTCTGCTAGTTCAACGGCAAATTTCTGAATCATTGAACCGGCAAACGGAATTTCAGCCCGAATTGTCCAATGTGAGATGCCTTTCGCATCCGTGTGAATGCTTTCGACGCTTGGCATCAGTTCAACGACATTTTTGATGTCAGCGAAAAAGTCGCGGACTTTTTCTAAACTTGTTTTGACTTCGACTTTTTCGCTGTAATTAGCGCGGATAGTGAACATAATATTTAAGAGTTTGTTGAGTTTGTTGAGTTTATTGAGTTTATTGAGAAACTCGATTTGACTCAACAAACTCAATAAACTCAACGAACTCTTAAAAAGTTTCATTAAACAAAATAGAATTAAAAAACGGACGAGTAACCGAACGAAAAATGCCGCGGAAAAACGGTTCTTCGGCAAATAGAATAACGTGACCTGAGCCGGTTGGTTCGTCAATCAGATAAGCCGTTCCTTTCAAAAGTTTTTCCGTATTGCCTTCCCAAACGAAGCCGGAAATCGTTAATGGATTTTTCGGTTTTTGCTCAAACAAAAGCGCGTTTGTGCCTTCTTTTGAGAAACGGAAAAAGAAACCGCTTGAAAGTAAAACGGGCAATTCGTCGTCCTCGATGCCGTAAGTCAAATATGTCGTGCGGTCAACGGTTGAGCGCATAATCGCGCCCGGAATTCCTTCGGGAACTTTGCCCGCGGTTGCCGAAGGCGACGCAATCGGTGGCAAAACGGGCGGCGCACCGTCAGCTTTGTCAAATTTCAACTCCTGCGGATTCGGTTCGGGTTCGGCAGGTTGACGTTTATTTTTTTCAACCTTTGGAGGCGGCGTTGGAGTCGGGCGCGATTCCGCTTCTTTTCGTTTGTCGCCATCGGCATCTTCGGGTATTTTTCCTTTTTCCTCATCTTCATCGCTTCCGACGAGTTTTGCAGAAGTCAAACCGACATCTTTGAGTGCGGCAAAAACCGATGCGCCACGCACGGTTATTAAAGTTCCGCCGTTTGAAATCCACTCTTTCAAGGATGTAATTCCGCTACTTCCCAAAGAACTAGAATAATGCCCAGCCGCACCGTCTGGCATAATCAGCACATTATATTTTGCCAACGCGCCACCTTTGATATTGTTGATTGTCAACGGCGTAAATTCAACACCGTAACGGTCAAGCGTCCACCAAATCGAACCGTAACTCGTTTGACTAACCGATTCGTCGGCAACCATCGCAATTTTCGGCGTTTGCAATGAAACGACATTTTCCGCGCCAACGCCCGTATCGCCTTCTTCATAATAACCCGTATTTACTGCCGTAACATTGACACCAAGTTCTCGCGCCAGACGCGCGACGGCTTCGTGAATTTCTTCGGAATTGCGCGTAACTCTGACGACGAAAGTTCCGCGATTCCAATTTTTGCCGCCGGCGGTCAATGTTTTTGTCGCTACTGCGACGCGAAAACCTTCTTTCAACAAACGCACAGCCATTACACCCGCGCCGTCGGTTTGATACGGAATTATGTAGGCAATTTGAGCGCGTCCGTTGACCGAACCGCGTTTTGTTTGTTCGAGATATTCCGTCGTAACCGCGTTTGCGCTGACATTACCCGCGTCTTCCGTCCAAAATGCGTCAACACCGAAAGCCAACGGCATTGACCACGCCGTTATGTCGTAAAAGCCATAATCTTCCTTGTTTGCCGAACTTCCGCGCCGTTCATTGCGCCGAAATCGCGCCATATTGTCGTCCACAAACGCTTTATCTTGCGGCGTATCTTGTTCGAGCAAGGCTTTGATAAGTTTTTTCTGCGGTTGGTTTAAATCAATAATATATGCACCAACGGGAAATGTCTGCGAAATTTTCGGCGCGTCCTTTTGCAGATAACTGTGCGCGTTTGATGAATTAAAAGAAGACGTGGCAACTTTGACTTCGATTTTGGCACGTTGCAAAATCTCGATCATTTCCGCCGTTTTGACCGCATCTTTTTGTGGCAAAATGACGATGCGTTTTAGTTTTTCGTTGTTCACTTCGGCGAGTGCGTTGCGCCGAAAATCATAAAAATCCTGCAATCGCGCCGCCCGATTTTTCGCCACCGTTTCCAGCGTCGTCAGCGAAGCGACAAAATGTTTGGCGATTGCCGAACGCAATGTCGCAATCGTGCCGTCGTCGCGTGTCCAACGCAAGCCTTTAAATCCGCCGCCGTCAGTTTCGTAAGTCATTCCGACTGCTCCGTTCAAAGCGGGAAACGAATCCCAATAACCCGGATAAAAAAGGTCATAGACATCGCGGACGTAAAAATCCCATTTGTTCGCGTCAAAGGCGTTAGCGTTGGCACGTCCGAAAATGTCCAGCCATTTATTCGTTACGGGTTGCGGCAGATTCGGATTTATCGGAAGTGCGGCGGGCGGAAAAAAGAACTGCGAAGGCTGTCCGTGATGGTCAACGACAACTTGCGGATTCCATTCAAAAAACGCCTTTTGCATATT
>JANOXW010000197.1:0-3374 GCA_031418635.1 Acidobacteriota bacterium | reverse complement strand
CATTGATGACCGAAAAAACATTAGGAGTGAGGAAAAATTTGTCCGTGATTTCATTTGGCAACATTGGACGGAAAAAAAACGCGCATACATCAGATTAAGTTATACAGGCGCAGACAATTCTTGGACAACGCATTATTTTATTGAGCCAAATGAAAATAGCGAATGGATTGTAGTATGGAAGTGGTTGTATCAACACTCTATGCCTGAATATAATCAGCCAATAAAAGATGGGTTTGGAATAGTCGAACAAGTTGAATCTTTGGAGAGAAAAGGTGATTGGGTATTAGTTTTCAAACCAAAATATGGCGAAGGTATAAATGTCATACCCATTTTTTGATTTACGCTTATGAATCTAAAATTCCGCCAAGCAAAACGCGAAGATTTAGCAGAAATTGTGAGAATGCTCGCCGATGATTTTCTCGGTGCGACACGCGAACGATACGAAAATCCGTTGCCTGAAAGTTATGTCAAAGCGTTCGAGGAAATTGACGCGGACAAAAATAATGAATTGATCGTCGCGGAAAAAGCCGGCGAAGTTATCGGAACTCTGCAAATCACGTTCACGCCGTCAATCAGTTTTCAGGGCGGAAAACGGGCAACGGTCGAATCAGTCAGAGTTGACGAAAAATATCGCGGTCAAGGCATCGGCAAAGAGTTGATGCGGTGGGCAATAAATCGGGCGCGGGAAGAAAATTGTTTTGCAATGCAATTAACATCAAACGCGGAACGCACGGACGCGCATCGTTTTTATGAGAAGTTGGGTTTTACCAAATCACATCTCGGAATGAAACTTTATCTTTAATTTAACCACGAAGGAACACGAAGAAACACAAAGGAATTAAAAAATCTTCGTGAAATCGAGCGTGTTCCTTCGTGGTTTCGTCTGGCTTTTATGAAAATTTTTCATGGCACGGAAAACGCGAATATTTTACGCGGAACAGTTTTAACTTTGGGCGTTTTTGACGGATTGCATCTCGGACATCAGCGCATAATGGAAACCGTCGTGAGTCGCGCTAAAGCAACCGTCGCAGTTCCGACGGCGATAACTTTTGAACCGCATCCACGCGCCGTTTTGCATCCTGAAAACGCGCCGCCACTTTTGCAAACGCTTGACCAACGGCTTGCCGCGTTTGAAGTTCTCGGCATCGAACAGGCAATTGTTATCCGTTTTACAAAAGATTTTGCCGCGCAGAAAGCCGAAGATTTTTTACGCGAAATTGTCCACGAAAGATTGCAGGCAAAAGAAGTTTATCTCGGCAAAGGCTTTGAATTCGGCAGAAATCGCGGCGGAAACATCGAACTTCTCAAGAAAATGAGTGCCGAACTCGGATTTTTTGCCGATGAAGTTCCCGAAATCCGTCTGCACGGAAAGAGAATAAGTTCTTCAAAAATCCGTCATCTGCTTTCCGACGGCAAAGTAAATTTAGCGCGAAGAATGCTCGGTCGTCCTTACGGTGTCGAAGGGCAAATCGAACACGGTTCACAGCGCGGACACGAAATCGGCTTCCCGACAGCGAATCTGAAACCCAAAAACCGCGTTATTCCGCGTCTTGGTGTTTATGTTACGGCAACTTTAATCAATGACATTTGGCGGCGAAGCATCACCAATATCGGTGTTCGTCCAACCTTTGAAACCGAAGTTGAGCCGTCTATCGAAACCTATATTTTCGATTATGACGGCAATCTTTACGGCGATGTTCTGCGCGTGCGCTTTCTCCACCGCCTCCGCGATGAACGCAAATTTAATGGCATTGCCGAACTTAAAGCGCAAATCGAAAAAGATACGCGCCGCGCTCTGAATTATTTCTCGCGCATCGGTGTCAAGAATATGTTAGATATTGTTTGACGTTAAGACAGGTTCAAGGTTTCCGGTTCAAAGTCAAAGAATTTGCGCCACCAAATAACCTTGAATCTGAAACCTGAAACCTGAAACCTGAAACCTAGAACCTAGAACCTAGAACCTGAAACCTTGAACCTTGAACCCAAAATCACCCATCGCCTTTTTTGCCTTTTGGTTTAATGCCTTCGTTTTTCGGTTTTTCAACGGGCGGCGGTTCCGGTTTTTTAATCGGCGGAGTATTGGTTACAGGTTTTGTCGGCTGTTTCGGCGGATCTTCCCGTGATGGCGTGATATTAATCTCTGTTTTAGGCACTTCCGGCAAATCGGTTGATGTTGTCGTATCAGTTGAAGTCGTTGTATCAGTTTCGGTTCTTTTGGTTGAACGGGTTCTTGTGCTGGGAGTAAAAATAACGCCGGTTGTTCTGCCTTCCTCATCTGCTTTTTCGAGTTTTTCAAGTTCTTCGCGCTTGCGTTGTTCGGCAAGTGCTTTGATGTCGGAAGGAATCGGCGGCGGTTTCGGGAAAGATTCCTTTGCTTTGCCTTTCATAAATTGGCTCATAAACGAATTGAAATAAGGTAATGCGCCGTGTCCGCCGGTCATACTGTTGCCGAGATTTGTCTTCTTTTCGGGATTTCCCATCCAAACGCCCGTAACATACGTCGGTGTATAACCGATAAACCAAACGTCCGTATGATCATTGACCGTGCCGGTTTTGCCGGCAAGCGGTTGTCCGGCGGCATTTGCCCCCGGCGCAGTTCCGCCGCCGCGAGTAACACCTTGCATCATTTCAACCATCGTTAGCGCAACATATTCGCTGGTTACTTTCGATGTTGTTTCTTTCCACTCTTCTAAAAGGCTTCCGTCGCGGCTGACAACTTTCCGAATCAAATGCGGCGCAACGCGCACACCTTTGTTGGGAAATGTCGAATAGGCGGAAACCATCTCGATTAAAGAAACCTCACTTGCGCCAAGCGCAGACGGCAAACTCGGTGCCATCGGATTGGTAATACCGAAACGTCTAACCATTTGTGCGCCGGTTTGAATTCCGACTTGCTCAAGCAGATGAACCGCCGCTAAATTATATGATTTTGCCAACGCAATTTTCATCGGCACATTCGGGTGACTGAGCGAACCGTCGTAATTATGCGGCGACCAACCACCGCGCTTAATCGGCGCACCGCTGACAATCGAATCAGGTGTCAAGCCCCATTCAACTGCCGCCGTATAAACAAATGGTTTATACGCCGAACCGGTCTGCCGCAAACCTTGCGTGGCATTATTAAATTTGCTGGTGTGAAAATCGTATCCGCCAATCATTGCGACAATTTCGCCCGTATGTGCGTTGAGCGAAACTATCGAGGCTTCGACTTCTGGAACTTGCGAAAGCGTTACTTTTAGCGTTTGGTTATCGTTATTCGCTTCATTGATTTCAAATTCGGCTAAAAATCCGGCTCGAAGCTCGTCTTTCGGCGATTTTATCGTGCTTCTGCCCATCTCTTTTGAGGTAACAGTTGCCGTGTATCTGCCGAAACG
>JANOXW010000196.1:0-4720 GCA_031418635.1 Acidobacteriota bacterium | reverse complement strand
GATTTATCTGCAAATTATCAATGTGCGGCAAAAAATGGCGGCGGTCAATGATTTTCTCGATGCACCTTAAGCGGTTCTGTTTTTTATGTTCCCCAAAAACTCAAAAAAAGTTGTAATTATCGGTGCCGGACCGTCAGGTTTGACGGCGGCGTATGAGCTTTGTAAAGCGAACGTTCCTTCGGTTGTGTTGGAAAAAGATAATGTCGTTGGCGGCATTTCACGAACGGTTGATTACAAAGGCTATCTTTTCGACATCGGCGGTCATCGGTTTTTTACCAAAGTCAAAGCGGTTGACGAGTTTTGGCACGAAGTTTTGACCAACGGCAATTTTTTGCGGCGCGGACGGCTTTCACGAATTTACTATAACCGCAAATTTTTTAATTATCCGCTACGCGCCACCAATGCTTTGTTCGGGCTTGGTGTTTTTAACAGTTTCTTGATTTTTCTGAGCTATACCAAAGCGCAGATGAGTCCTGTCAAACCGGAAGTCAGTTTTGAAGATTGGGTTACAAACCGCTTTGGCAAAAGGCTTTACGAGATATTTTTCAAAACCTACACCGAAAAAGTTTGGGGAATTCCGTGCAACGAGATTTCGGCGGAATGGGCATCGCAGCGAATTCAAGGCTTATCGCTTTTTTCGGCGGTCAAAAACGCGCTTATTTCCGCACCTTCCAATGATAAAAATGCTGTCATCAAAACTTTGATAGATGCCTTTGATTATCCTGAAAAAGGTCCCGGAATGATGTGGGAAAAGGTTGCCGAAGTCATTCAGGAAAACGGCAGTCAACTGAAGATGAAGGCAAGCGTCCAAAAGATTTTTTGGAATGAAAAAGGCATCACGGCGGTTGAAATAAAAAATGCCGACGGCAAAACAGAAGTTATTGAAGGAACGGATTTTATCAGCAGTATGCCGATTCGGGAATTAGTTCGCAAAATGTCGCCCGCCGTGCCGCAAGAAGTTTTAGATGCTGCCAATAATCTTGGCTACCGCGATTTTTTGACCGTTGCTTTGGTTATAGACAAAGCCGATTTGTTTCAGGATAATTGGATTTACATTCACGATTCCGCCGTTAAAGTCGGTAGAATTCAGAACTTCAAAAATTGGAGTCCGAAAATGGTGCCTGATCCAACGAAAACTTGTTTGGGGCTGGAGTATTTTTGTTTCAAAGGCGATGATTTATGGGAAATGGCTGATGAAGATTTGATTAAGTTGGGAACCAAAGAACTTGCCGAACTCGAACTTGTCAATGCTGATGATGTGATAGACGGTTCAGTCGTCAGAATGCCGAAAGCGTATCCGATTTATGATTCGATTTACGGCGAGATGTTGCAAATCATCCGTAATTTTTTAGATACTTTGGGCAATCTCTATTTGGTCGGACGCAACGGGATGCACAAATACAACAATCAGGATCATTCGATGTTGACGGCGATGTTGTCGGTCAAAAACATTTTGGGCGCAAACTATGATGTTTGGGAAGTGAATGTCGAACAAGAATATCACGAAGAGATGAAAGCGGACGAAAAAAGCGAGATTGCCGAACTGAGTTCCACGCAACCGCGAGTTCCGAAAAGGATTGAAAAATCTAATGGAAACTGAAGAAGTTTTTGAAGAAAAATTACAAAAGGCAGTTATTCGTCTAAACGGCAATGTTTTAGGCATTGTGCTTGGACTCGTCGCCGGATTGGTAATCTTTGCCGCCACCAACTTTTTAGTTATCAAAGGCGGCGAAAATGTCGGACAACATCTCGGACTATTAGGCAATTTTTTTTACGGCTATTCCGTTACCTTTGTCGGCAGTTTGGTCGGCTTTTTTTATGGGCTTTTGACGGGATATATCGTTGGGTTTTTAATCGGATGGATTTACAACAGCATAGTTAATCTTAGAACTCACTTCAGTCGTTGATGGACAATCAACATTTCAATACCCGAAAACTCTTCGGCAATATTTTGTCATTAGGAACGAGTGAGATTGTCGCCCGTGGCATTGCTTTTTTCGGCATCGCCTTTATTGCGCGAAAACTCGGACCCGAAGGCTTTGGCATAATCGGTTTTGCAACCGCCGTTTATAGCTATTTGGCTCTTGCCGTAACCGCCGGGTTTAACGATGTCGGAGCGCGTGAAGTGGCAAGCCGTCCGCACAAAGCCGCTGATACGGCGGTTAGCGTGAGTTTTGTCAGATTCATCGTCGCGTTGATTATTTTTGTCGCTGTCGGCGCATTCGTTTGGTTATTTGAAATAAGAAAAAATACTGAATTGGTGATGCTTTTGATGAGTCTGTCGCTTTTTGCATTGGCAATTGACACATCTTGGGTTTATAAAGGTTTAGAGCGAAATCATCGCGTTGGAATTGCCGTAATTTTGGGACAGATTTTGTTTGTTGGGACGCTTCTGTTGTTTGTCAAAGATGCGAATGATGTCTTGGTTGTTCCGTTGGCACAGTTTTTTGGTGAAATGAGTGCCGCGCTTTTGTTGTTGATTCCGTTGCTTATTCCGTTTGGCAAAATCAGTTTTAATCTCCGCGAAGGTTGGCAACTTCTACAAAGTTCAGGATATTTGACCGTTACGCGAATGCTTCGAGCGATTATTTATTCTTTTGACATCGTGTTGATAGGTTTTTGGTTGGGCGAAAGGGAAGTCGGGCTTTACACCGCACCGTATCGCATCTGCTTTGTCTTTGTAGCGATAGCGGCGGCGATTCATATTTCCTATTTGCCGTCTATCACCCGCGCTTTTGCTCAAGGCGTTGAACAAGCGCAAACTGTCGCCGAGGGAGAAATAAATTTAGGCGCGACGATTGCCGCACCGATGGTTGTTGGTGGAATGATCTTAGCCGCGCCGTTGCTTCAATTTATTTTTGGAGATGAATATGTCGAAGGCGCAATGGCACTTCGTCTGTTGCTTTTGAGTATCGGTTTTATTTTTATCCACGCGGTAAATCATAATTTGTTGCTGGTAAGTAACCGCACCAGAACCGAGATGAATTTTTATATCATCGCGGCGGCAATAAATGTCGGGCTTAATTTGATTTTTATCCGTCGTTATGGAATTGTCGGCGCGGCTGCGGTTACGGTGTTGGTGGAAGGCTTGACGCTTTTGATGGGGATTTTCGTGCTTTACAAAGCCGGTATTCACTTAAAAACATTACGGATGATGTTGCCGCCGATCATCGCTTCGTTGTTGATGGGCGCGGTGCTTGTTGCACTCGGTTCAGGGCAAATGCTCTTTATATTGCTTGCCGTCGGTGGCGTTTCTTACCTGATTTTTCTCGTTATATTTAGCGGAATGATAAAAGGTACGCCGTCATATTGGCGAAATATTGCGGTGTTTGCCGGTGATATGTGGGATAAATTCCGCAAGGTTTAGCGGCAGAATCCCTGCATAAAGTCGTGTTGACTTATGACATTTGATTTATGATAATTGGTAATTTCAAAAGTAGAACAGACTGTTAGTCTGTTCAGCGGCGTGAATAGACTAACAGTCTGTTCTACATAAATAAAATTATGACGACACAATTTAACGCACCAACGCCCGTTTTGGAAAAACAGATACAGATTGGAGTCGGCGGATTTCGCATCAGCGAGAGAGCCAAAGAACTTGTCCGACAGGTTCTCGACAGCAACCGCATAACGGCAGGTCCGATGATGGAACGCTTTGAAGCGGAAATCGCCGCCATTCACGGTTGCAAATTCGGTTTGATGTGCAACAGCGGCACGGGCGCATTGCAAATCGCTCTCGCCGCGCTCAAGGAAGTTCACGGTTGGCAGGACGGCGACGAAGTTCTCGTTCCCGCACTGACCTTTGTGGCGACTTCTAATGTTGTTTTGTATAACAATCTCAAGCCGGTTTTTGTTGACGTTGATCCGCAGTATTACACGATTGACCCGGCGAAAATCGAAGCCCAAATCACGCCGCGCACACGCGCTATTATGCCGGTTCACATCGCCGGTCAGCCGTGCGATATGAAGCCGATTCTGGAAATTGCTAAAAAACATAACTTGCGAATGGTCGAAGATTCTGCCGAAACAATGTTCGTCGGCGACAAAGGTCATCCTGTCGGTTCATTCGGCGACATCGGTTGTTTTTCAACTTATGCCGCACATATGATTACAACGGGTGTCGGCGGACTTTGCACGACTAATGATCCTGAACTTATAGTTTTGCTAAAAAGCATTATGAATCACGGGCGCGATTCGATTTATATCAGGATGGACGACGACAAAGGTGCGACGGGCGCGGAACTTTTTCAAATTGCCAACCGCCGATTTTCATTTATCCGACTTGGGCAGAGTTTTCGCGCTACCGAAATGGAAGCCGCGCTCGGCATCGCGCAACTCGAAGAACGCGAAGAATCGTTTGCGCGGCGACAGCGCAATGTCGCTCTTCTCAACGAAGGCTTAAAAGATTTGGAAGAACATCTGCAACTGCCGTTCCCGCGCCCCGATTCGGAACATAGTTATATGTTTTATCCGTTGACGATTCTGAATCCGAAGATTCAGCGCGATGATTTGATTCAGTATTTAGAGAACAACGGCATCGAAACGCGCTATTTACTGCCGCTGATCAATCAACCGATTTACCGCGAGATGTTCGGCAATCTCGACGAGCAGTTTCCGGTTTCCGCCCGACTCAACAACACGGCGTTTTATATTGGTTGTCATCCCGATTTGACTGATAGCGATATGGATTATGTCGTCGAGCGTTTTCACAAATTTTTCA
>JANOXW010000195.1:0-1523 GCA_031418635.1 Acidobacteriota bacterium | reverse complement strand
GTCCATCTCAATTTGTTCGGCAACATCACCAACTCCACGATTGGTAATAATCGGAAGTCCGCTTGCCAGATATTCGGCAATTTTGGTCGGCGATGATGAAAGTTTTGAAAAGCACGGCTTGATAAATGAAAGTGCAATATCCGCCGCGCTCAAGTATTTCGGTATTTCGCTGTGCGAAACTTTTGTAACGAGAAAATCTTTGTCGGAAAAACCACGCTCTTTTAACCTTTCCGCCATAATTTCCGGCGCACTTTGCGTTAAAATCAACGCAAATGTCGAATCGTTTTGCTCACGTGCCACTTGCATTAAATCCGCCATTTCATCGGCTAAATACCAACTTCCAAGTGAACCGATATAAGTTATTACCTGACGATTTTCGAGATTGTATTTTTTTCGGATATCGTCGCGTGAAGTTTTATTTGCCGTGCTGAAACGCGACAAATCAACGCAACACGGAATCACTTCGACTGGTCTGCCAAATTTATCAAAGCCGGTTTCCGTGCTTTCGGGAAACAAAATTTGCTGCGCCTTCTCCGTCAAAACGACAAAACCATCCGCTTCTTTTAATAACCATTTTTCGTTTTGCTTGACCATTTTGTAAAGCCAACCGTTTTCTTTCCAAATTCCGCCATCGGTATATTCTTCGGGGAAAAATCCGCGAATGTCGAAGATAATTTTGGGTTTGTGTCGGCTGAATTTGCGGGCAATTGCGCCGATTAACGTTGGCAATTGAACGCGGGCGTGCAGAACATCAACCTTTTCACGCCTGATAAATTTCCAAGTAAAATAAATACCGCACAAAAGGTCAAAAAGCGTTGCGGGAACAGTCGGGCGTTTGTGATACGTCAAAAAATGCCAATCAATTCCTTCGTCAGCAAGTTTTGAGCGTTCTTCCTCGACTTGCTGTTTTGTCCATTTTTCCTTCGGATTTGGTTCAAAGGTGAGAATTGAAACCTTTGCGCCACCGTCACGAATTTGACGCAAATACGGCAAAACCTGCGTCTGCACCAGCGGTTCGCGCAAGCCGAAATAACAAAGATAAAGGGTGTGAATGTCTTTCATCGAAAGCAAAATGCTTAATTAGCCGAGCTTTTTCTCTCCAATCAGATTCAAACCCGGATTTGGCAGTCTTTTTATATCCGACACTCCTGTTTGCGAAAGCGCAGTTCGCGCCTCCAATTCGGTTTGCGGTTGGTCAAAAGCCGGTGCCAGCATATCGAAGGTATCAAGAATCGCCCACGCCTTGCGTTGTTCGGAAGAAAGACGTGATTCATTGACATAATTGGCAACCGGAATCGCAAACATAAAAATTTTACCGACAAGCGGCAGACGAAACAAAACATTCGTCAACGGAAAAAGTATCGGCATACTGCCTTTTATCAGTTTAAGCAACAATGGTTGCGGCAATCGGTTCGTAATCGGGCGAACCAGATATTTTGAATGAAGCCGCGTGAACCATTTGCGTTTTTCATAGATCGTAACGGCGACTTGTCCGCCTTCTTTGACGACTTTCGGCAAACAAG
>JANOXW010000194.1:0-2603 GCA_031418635.1 Acidobacteriota bacterium | reverse complement strand
AAAATTATTCAAGCAGTTTTCGTTTCCCGGCGGAATCCCAAGCCATGTCGCGCCGGAAACGCCCGGCTCGATACACGAGGGCGGCGAACTCGGTTATTCGCTGGCGCACGCTTACGGAGCGGTGTTCGACAATCCTGATTTTATCGCCGCCTGGGTCATCGGCGACGGCGAAGCGGAAACCGGCGCACTCGCGGCAAGCTGGCACTCGAATAAATTTCTTAATCCGGCGCGTGACGGTGCCGTGCTGCCGATTCTGCATTTGAACGGTTACAAAATCGCCAGCCCGACCGTTTTGGCTCGCCTGAGTCACGACGAGCTGACAAATTTGCTGACTGGTTACGGTCATAAACCGTATTTTGTCGAAGGCGATAATCCCGAATTGATGCACGAAAAAATGGCGGAAACGCTCGATGCCGTTCTCTCTGAAATCAAAAATATTCAAACCGAAGCGCGGACGCAAGAATTTACGACGCGCCCGATTTATCCGATGATTGTACTGCGCTCACCGAAAGGCTGGACGGGACCAAAATTTGTTGATGGTCTGCCGACTGAAAATTCTTTTCGTTCGCACCAGGTTCCGCTCGCCGAACTTGCGACGAATCCTGAACATTTGCGGCAGCTTGAAGAATGGATGCGCTCGTATAAACCCGAAGAACTTTTCGACGAAAACGGAAAACTAATTGCGGAATTGTCGGAATTAGCTCCGACGGGAACGCGCCGGATGGGAATGAACCGGCACGCCAACGGAGGGAAATTGCTTGTTGATTTGATAATGCCGAATTTCTCCGAGTATGCGGTGGAAGTTTCAAAACCTGCCGCAACTTTTGCCGAAGCGACGCGCGTTTTGGGCGGTTTTTTGCGCGACGTGATGCGGCTTAACGACATCAATAAAAACTTTCGCGTTTTCGGTCCCGACGAAACTGCCTCCAATCGTTTGAACGCCCTGTTTGAAACAACGAACCGCGTGTGGACGGAAGGCGTTTTGCCTTCGGACGATCATCTTGCGCCGGACGGCAGAGTTATGGAAGTTTTGAGCGAACATCTTTGCCAGGGCTGGCTCGAAGGCTACTTGCTGACCGGACGACACGGATTGTTTTCGTGCTACGAAGCCTTTATTCACATTATTGATTCGATGTTCAACCAGCACGCCAAGTGGCTCAAAGTAACCCGTCAGATTCCCTGGCGGCAGCCGATTGCGTCGTTAAATTATTTGCTCACTTCGCACGTCTGGGGACAAGACCACAATGGTTTTTCGCACCAGGATCCGGGATTTATCGACCACGTTATCAACAAAAAAGCCGAAGTCGTGCGCGTCTATCTGCCGCCTGACGCCAATACTTTGCTCTCGGTCGCCGACCATTGTCTGCGAAGCAAAAACTATGTCAACGTCATCATTGCGGGCAAAAAACCATCGCTGCAGTATCTCGATATGAATGCGGCAATCAAACACTGCGCGGTCGGCGCGGGCATCTGGGAATGGGCGAGCAGTGATGAAGGCAGCGAACCGGATGTTGTCATGGCTTGCGCAGGCGACGTGCCGACTTTAGAAATTCTGGCGGCGGCGGATATTCTGAGGCAAAACTTTCCCGAGTTAAAAACGCGCGTGGTGAATGTCGTCGATTTGATGAAGCTCCAGTCTGAAAGCGAGCATCCGCACGGATTGTCCGACGCTGAATTCGATTCGATTTTCACCACGGACAAACCGGTAATTTTCGCGTTTCACGGCTATCCGACGCTGATTCATCGCCTGACTTACCGGCGGACGAACCATCGCAACATTCACGTTCGCGGCTACAAGGAAGAAGGCACGACGACCACGCCGTTCGATATGGTCGTCTTAAACGATTTGGACAGATTTCATCTGGTAATCGACGTTATCGAGCGCGTTCCCGGATTAGAAAAAACCGGCGAGCGCGTCAAACAAAAAATGCGCGATAAACTCATCGAACACAAAGAATATATCAACGAATACGGCGACGATATGCCGGAAATACGCGATTGGAAATGGGCATATTAAGCGATTTTATTTTACGATTGTTTTTATGAATATACTCGTCTTAAACTGCGGCAGCTCGTCGCTTAAATTCCAACTGATTACAACCGATTTGGAGCGCATCGCAAACAATACTGACGCGCGTCTGGCGCACGGACGGATTGAGCGTATCGGTGGCGCGGCGATTATCACGCTGACCGCCGAAGGGGAAATTCCTCAGCGTTCCGCATCGCCAATCAAAGATATGAGGTCGGCGGTTGAAACGGTTATGCGCTGGATTGCGTCAGACGATTCGGGCATTGATGAAATTAAAAGCCTTGCCGATATTCACGCCGTCGGTCATCGCGTCGTCCACGGCGGCGAAAAATTCACAACCTCGGTTTTAATAACCGATGAAGTTCTGCACGGTATCGAAGACTGCATCGAACTCGCGCCGCTTCATAATCCGGCCAACATCAAAGGAATTTTAGCCGTCCGCGAAATTTTCGGACGCAATGTGCCGCAAATCGCCGTTTTCGACACAGCGTTTCACCAGACACTGCCCGAAACTGCTTTCCTTTACGCGCTGCCGTATCAGCTTTACCGCCGCCACAAAATTCGCCGCTACGGT
>JANOXW010000193.1:0-19385 GCA_031418635.1 Acidobacteriota bacterium | reverse complement strand
CCTATTTCGGAAACGGAAATTATTGCTCGTCTGCCATAATTGTTCCAAGCGAATTATTTCCTCAGCAGATAAATTTCGGACAAACTTGTTCGGCATATTCATTTCTTTATTATGCCACAAAACATTTACTCACCTGCATATAACCAATCAAATTTTGCTGTATCATCGGCAATCAACCGCTTTTTGACACTTCTTTAGCTCAGATTTTTCACCCTGATTTGTTATCACAACAAATCAGTATGTTCAATGTGCGTATTACGCGCGAAGATGAACACCTGTTACGCTTGAAAGGTTGATCCGCAATTTTGGTGCAACTGGCTGATTTTACACAGACCTTTACCTTTTTCAATTTGAGAAAATATCAACTTTAGTGAGCTTAGAATTGATGTAGAACTCTGGCTTTGAGGAGGTCAAAGTTTGCCCTTCCATACATGGCTCTTTTGATGAATTTCAGGCAGTTCACCTGACCTTCCACTTGTCCGTTACTCCATTTTTCCGATAAAGCATTTTTGACTGCTTCGTTATCTCTTCTTAAGCCTTTGGCAAAATTCTCGAATTCTGTGAGCGATCTATTTTGGGCTTCTTTGTGCCATTCTTCGTATTTTTCAACCTGTTTTTCTCTAACCATTGTCCGAAATTTGTTTAATAATCCAAGTCCTTGCCGGACTTCATCGGAGTTTTCAAGGATCTTCTGCTTGAAGTCCTTTTCATCATCATTCAACTTATCTTCGGACTTTAATAAAAGCCAGACGATTTGTTTGACGGAGGGCAATTTAGGGGGAGCGGTCTTGATAAATTGAATATGTTGACTGAGCGAAGGTTTCCATTGATAGGTCAATCGCCGCACCGTCACATCACTTCCTGTGTAACCCAGTTCTTTTATTTCCCGATAAAGCTGTTTGGCATTTTGGCAGCCTTCATCCCATCTTTGTTTCAGATACTTGATAAATGGCTGGAGTAAGCGACTTCCTTTTTCCCGTTTGATGGTCTGAAATTCCTCCATCCGATAGCATCTGGCAACCATGAAAAAATGACGATTGATTTGCAGTCTGGCTTGATTGATAGTTAAACCTTTGGCTTGTAATTCTTTAACAATTTCAAAAACCTTCATTTTTTCCAAATAAAACGGCGTAAGTTCATCGTTTTTATTCTGAACTTCTTGAATAAGTTTGGCTTTAGCTTCTTCTCCAGCTTTGATTTGATCGGCAAGTTCCTCTTCACTGAAAAAGATTTCTTTTTCTTTAGGAAACAATGCTTTTCGTAGTTTGGTATAGTTCCTACAAATAGTTTTCTCGAAGACTTCAGTCACATTTTTCAATAAGTGCCAGCGGTCAGCCACCTGTTTGGCTTGCGGCGCGCCGGTGTTTGCGCCTTCAATGTAAGTGCCGCCCCGGTCACGCGAAATAATCTCGATCTCAGGATGTTGTTTAAGCCATAAAGCCAGGGTTTCAGCTTCGCGGTCAGGCAGTAGATCAATCGGTTTTCTTCTCTCTAAATCAACCAGAATCGTGCCGAAACGCCTGCCCCGCCGAAATGAAAAGTCATCAACTCCGAGAACTTTAACTGATCCAAGATTAGGAATTTGAGTTCGCCTGATACGTCTTAATAAAGTATCGCCGCTGATTTGCAACCCAATCCGATGAGCTGTTTTCGCCCCGGCTTCGCCGCCCAAAACAAAAGCCAACACACCAAATAACGCTTGCAATCGAACTGTTTTTCGTCCATAACTTTCGACGACTTTCGGTAATCTTTCGCAAAAAACCTTTCGCTGACAGAGTTCATTCCGACACCGAAATTTACGAGTCTGAAGTTGAATCCGAATCGCCACTCCGTGCCACGGCAGATCGGTTAGTTGGCGGATATAATTGCTATGCCGACTACTGGAAACTGATTGGCAAACCGGACAAATGCCAAATGGCTTTGATGATCGAGCCAAAATCGTTATCGAATTAGGATTAGAAACAAAAGAAATAATCCGAATAGCTTCGGGATCAGCCGATAAAGTTGAAACTTGCATTCCACAAATTTACAACTTTACGCACAGTTTTTCACCCTTTGCACCAAAAATGCAGATCAACCCAAGCGTAACAGGTGTTCATCTTCGCGCGTAATACGCAACGGTGTCAACACGCGAAATAAACTGATCCATTTTCGCGCGTTATTTTTTAACCCACCTGTTTGTCAATAATCGGCTTCGGCTTAGTTTTAAGCGAAGTCGTTTTTAACTGCCAGCCGGTGCTTGCAGTTCTTCCAATGAATCCATTTCAGCATTTTTTCCGGCTTTCAGTTTTTCCTTCATCCGGTAACTTTCGCCGCGAATATTGATGACCGTGCAGCGATGCAGCAGGCGGTCGAGGGCGGCGGATGCCATCACCGCATCACCCGCAAAGATTTCACCCCACGCCGAAAACGCTTTATTGCTCGTCAGAATGATTGCGCCTTGCCGTTCGTATCGCTCGGAAATGACCTGAAACAATAAACTGGCTTCCGCCGCTTCGAGTTTCAAATAGCCGACTTCATCAATAATCAGCAATTTCGGGCGCGTCAAATTTTTGATTTCTCTGGAAAGCCGATTTTCACTCATCGCTTTGACCAGCTTTCTCACCAAGTCAATGGCACTCGTAAAATAAACGCGGTGTCCGAGTTCCGCCGTATTGACTCCCAAACCAATTGCCAGATGTGTTTTGCCGACCCCGGGCGGTCCTAAAAAGATGATATTTCTGCCTTCGGATAAGAATCTGCCGGTTTGTAATTCTTCAATTAATCGGCGATCAACACTTGGTTGCGCTCCGTAGTCGAAGTTCGTCAATCTTTTCAAGACCGGAAAACGGGCAAACTGCAAACTCATCTCGACAGTGCGCCGATGTCTTTCGGTCAACTCGCCGTCGAGCAGAAAGCCGAGAAAATGCGTGTAACTCCAGTTTTCCGCCGCCGCAACTTGCGCCGCCGTGTCCAGTTGCGCTAAAGCCGTCGTCAAGTTCAACTTTTCCAATCCTTCCGCCGCTTTTGTTTCAAAGACCTGCATTAGCCGATCACCTCCTCGTAACGCTGGAGCGGAGTGACGGCGACTTCGCTGTTGAACATTATTTGCAGTTTTCTCGAATTCGGAATCGGCGTTTTTCCTAAACTCAACTTCCACATCTCGGCAAGGTGTGCAGAATTGATCACATCCGCATTTCTCTTCCCCGAAAGCTGATGTTCGGCAATAATCAGATCATCGCTTTTGACGCGCAGAATCTGTTCGTCCTGTTCGACCAAAACCGTTTTGCCGACCGCTTGCGGCATCACCGAATAACGGCTGCCGGCATAATGCACAAAACCTTCTGCCGATACTTTCCGGCTCGCTTTGGCAACCAAGCGATATTCTGCTACTTGTCCGAGCGGAATAAGTTGTTCGCGTCTGAATAACTCACACGGCTTTTCCTTGGTCGTCGCGTGCATCCGGCGGTTCGCTACCTCTTCCTGCCAATGAAAGCCTTGCTGCCGCAAATCCGCCAAGTTCTCGAACTCTCTGCCTTTGATGAAACTGTCCCGTAGATATAAGACAGCGCGTTCGACCTTGCCTTTGGTGCGGGCGCGAAAGGGACGATGCGTGTTGGCAATAATCCCGTAATGACCCAAGAAATCCTGAAATAACGGATTCCACTCTCTTTGCGAAAGCCGCACCTGCTTCATATTGTCATACAAAATCCGTCGCGTATATCCGCCGAAATAAGCGAAAGCCTTTTGATGACAGGCGATCAGCGTTTCAGTTGAAATATCGGTGACAAATTCGATGAACAGCATTCTCGAATAACTCAAGACCATCAAAAAGGCATAAATCTTCCGCTTGATGCCTTCTTCATCCAGAAAATAACCGATCTCCGCCCAGTCAACCTGCGCTTGCTCGCCCGGCGGCGTTTCAAACCGAACGGTCGCTTTTGGTGAAATCTCAACCTTTTCAATCGTCTGCAAAAAACGGCGAACGGCGGAAACCGACCCCGTAAAGCCCATCGCTGTAATCTCTTCACAGAGCCGAATGCCGCTCAATCCGGTGGCTAAATATCTTTTTCGCAAATACGCTTTGAAATCCGTCAACTTCGATTTGCGACCACGCCTTTCCGGCTTTGATTCATTATTTCTTGGACGAATCACGTCGCGCACGGTATTACGAGCGTGTCCCGACAACTTGGCGACCTGCCTGATCGAATGACCTTGCCCGACCAAAAACTTAATCTCCATTTGCTCCTCCCATTTGAGCATTTCGTTTTACGCCTCCTTTTATTGAATAAAAGAAGTGTAATCCAAAACACCGTCAAAGGTGGGTCAATTTATTTCGCTTCCTAATGGATCAGTTTATTTCGCGTGTTGACAAACGGCGATTCTTGGCTGGCAAAATATTCGATTTTTTGCTGTTTCCCATCTTCAAAAACGGTAAAATTTTGAGTCTGCAAACCGGCAATATTACGTCCTTGCCGGTCGCTGACAATGACCGGAATATTTACCAAAGCAGTATTCACTTTGATAACGTCATCCTCTTTATTTTGTGCATTTAGCGCAACACCAGAAAGCAAAAGTAAAGATATTAAGATGCCCAACCAGAATATTTTTTTCACAAATATTAAAAACCGCCTTTTTTCTCAGTTGAATGTAAGACGTTTTAACTTTCAAAATTGTTGACAAGATTTCTGAAAAAAATATTTGTTTTGCTGTTAGTTTGTAAAGCAGAAGAATTGTTTAGATTATCAAACTTGACAGTCCTCAATGTTGTTCGTTATTTTATAAGTTCGCTTTGAATTAAATAAAGCGGAATTTCAGGCACTTAGCTCAGTGGTAGAGCACTACCTTGACACGGTAGGGGTCAGCAGTTCAACTCTGCTAGTGCCTACCAATTTTTTGGACAGAAAAAAAGAGTAATGATGCGAACATCATTACTCTTTTTTGTTTTTGAAAATTCAAAGCTATTTCGTCGGGATTTTAATTTCACGACCGGCATTTAATTTTGAATTTATCAGCAAGCCGTTAAATTTAGCCACATCTACCGCCGATGCGCCATAGCGTTGGGCAACGGTTGTAACCGTATCGCCGGCTTTGGCTTTGACAACTTGGACGGTGATGGTGGTCGTCGGATTAGAAGTCGGGCGCGAATAAACTATATTTTTCACACCGTTATTGGTCGGCACGATAATTTTTCCGGTCGGAAATTTTGCGCCGCCGTTTGCCGCTACCAAATCGGCGACGCTAACGCCCGTGCGATTTGAAATATTTTCCCAAGTTTCACCTGCCGCCGTTTTTGAAATTCCCGCCGTGTTGCGATTCGATGTCGGAAATTTGCGGAAAACCGCGACAACTTCGTTTGCCTTTCCGGGCGGAACGCGCACGATATATGGTTCGGGCGGTGTCGTATTCGTGCGAAATTCGGGATTGAGATAACGCAGATACTCAACCGTCGTATCGGAAGCCTGTGCGATTAAACTCAAATTGGTTGATGCGGGAATCCGAATTTGGTCATACAACAATTGCGGCGCGGGGCGAATATGACCGAAGCCATATTGATTCGGATTGTTGGCAATCAAGATCGTCGCTAAAATATTCGGCACATAATTGCGCGTTTCCTGTGGTAGATACGGATATGCTACCCAAAAATTGGCGACACCGGCGCGGCGAATGGCGCGGTCAACATTGCCTTCGCCCGAATTATAAGCCGCCATTGCCAGTTCCCAATTTCCACCGTAACGGTTTGCCAAAAATTTTAAGTATTTGGCTGAGGCGCGGGTCGCGGCTTCAAAACCGTTTCTTTCATCAATGTATGCCGTGCGGCGAAGTCCGAAACGTGCGCCTGTTCCCGGAATAAATTGCCATAAACCGGAAGCCGCGGCACTCGACAAAGCCGACGGTTTCCAAGCACTTTCGACCTGTCCAAGCCACGCGACATTTTCAGGAACGCCTTCTTCGCGGAAAATCCGGCGAGCCATTCGCATAAACATTCCCGAACGCTCCAGCCCGATTGACATTGTCGAGCGTCCGCGACCTTGATAATAATTGACAAATTGCTGAATCATCGGATGAACCTGAAAACTGAATCCGAGCGATTTATTGGCAACCGCATACACGGCGTATTGCAATTGCTGTTGGGCGACAGGATTATTTTCGATTTGTTGTTCTTCCACCGTCAATTCGAGCTTTGCCAAATCGTCAAGCGGCGAAGCCTCAAACTTTTGTTCGTTAAATCCTTGCGCTGGATTGATTTGATTATCGCTATTAGCGGCGACATCCAAATTGGTGTTGGTTTCGGTTGGCGCGGTCAAGACGAGTTTTGCAACTTTGTCCGAGCGTTGATAATCGTTTTCGTGCCAATTCCAACTGCAAACTGCTGACAGCGTTCGGATTTTTTGCCCAAGCTGTTTGTCGGACGGAAACTCAATTTGATATACGGTTTCAATCAATTGGTTGTAACAACTTTGAAGTTTCGGATTGCGGCTCACATCAACACCCGACATCAAAAAAACTTCGACCGATTTATTGAAATCTTCAGCGGCTCGCGGACGACGATTGTCTTCTATATTCAGCAAACCTTGTTTGAAAAATTTACCGGCTTCGCTCGTGATTTGATTAAAACGGTCTTTGGCTTCCACGACTTCCGGCGTTTGTCCGAAAGCGTTAAAAGTGAAAATTAAAATTAAAAATGCGGTTAAACTGAAAACCTTTTTAAGATGTGTTTTCATCAGTTCGTCTATACTCCTTTATAAAATATTTTTTTCAGGGTTAGGGCGAATCGTGTAAAACGACCTAAATGATATAAAATGCGTCAATAAAAATTTAACGCCGACGGTAAAAAAAAGTTTCTTTAATTTGTCGGGGCGTTAGCATAATGACAAAAAACCTTTGTAGAATAACATATTTCAAACATAGCTGTCAAAATTTACAGTTTTTTGTTAAAACTGCGAATCGTCAAAAATATCTTAAAAAATCATTGGTTACAGAATTTTTAAAACAATTCGGAAGATAGATTCGACGCTTTTAATTGGTCGGAGAATTTCTGCCTGAACGGGTAATGGCGATTCTTTTTTCTTTATTTTCTCCTTCGGTTACAACTACTTTTATCTGCCGGAAAGTTCCGCCGCGTCCGGTGTTTGTCGGATTATACGAAATTAAATACTGCGTGCGAAGTTCGCCGGAAATGTCCGCGGCAATGTTCGGAAGTTCATTGATGGCAGTTGGAAAATAAACTTTTCCGCCCGTTTCCTCTGCCAATCGGGTTAAAAAAGTCCGCGCCTTTTCCTGTCGGCTTTTTCCGCCTGATTCAGATTCATTACTCAAATCATTAACAAATCCGATAGCATAAATCTGGATATGAAATTCGCGCAACAACTCAAAAAGCTGTTTTTCGTTGTAGGAACTGCCGCGGTCGTCGCCGTCCGAAACCAAAATTAAAGAGCGTAATTTTACATCCTCTTTTTTGGGGGAATTTTGATAGTGCTCAACCTTTTTCGCGGTTTGATAAATCGCATCAATTATCGCCGTTTGTCCGCCTTCGACATATAAATTATTCAAAGCATTGTCGAGAGAACTTTTATTTGACGTAAAATCTTGCACTACTTCGATTTTATCTTTACTGACAAAACGAACTATCGTTGACTCGTCTTTCGGGCGAATGGCAGACACGATGATTTTTCCGGCGACTATAACTTCTCCGAGTTGGGAGCGCAAGGAACGCGAATTATCAATGACAAGCGCATTGATTATCGGGATTTCAGCGGTTGTAAAAAACGTAATTGGTTGCAGAACACCATCTTCGTATATCTTAAAATCCGATTGTTTTAGATTATTGATTGGACGATTTCCGTCATTGACAACGCGCACATTTAAACTGATTTCTTCCGTTTCCACACGGAGAACCTCATCGTCTTCAAGCGGAGTTGCTGACGGATTTATTTTCGGATTCGGTTTCGGAGGAACAGTTACTTTCGGGCTTGGGACTATTATTATAACAGGAGTTCCAATTGGAACAGGTGTCGGAGTCGAAACATTTTTTTGCGGCTTTTGAGCAATTATTTGTGCCTTAACTATCGAACCGATAGTGTCTTTGCGAATCCAGCCTTTGACTATTCCGTTCAATATCGAAACGTAATACCAACCGTTTTTGTCTTGAGATTTTTCAATGGTAACTTTGTC
Source organism: Acidobacteriota bacterium (assembly GCA_031418635.1). Taxonomy (GTDB): domain Bacteria; phylum Acidobacteriota; class Blastocatellia; order Pyrinomonadales; family Pyrinomonadaceae. The sequence goes on along the minus strand of JANOXW010000193.1, from coordinate 11,231 downwards.
GCCTTTTTGAACCGTCTGAACTTTTTCTGCGCTCGTTTCGGGAGATTTACGCAAATAAGTCGAGGTTACGATTACCTCAGATTGGTTTTGGGCAAACACCGTAAGTGCAAATAATAATGTTAGAGTTATGCTGATTAAAAACTTCATTTGGTTGATTTTTTTATACAAAGACTTTATTTAATCGCAAAAGAGTTAAAATACTTGTTAATTTCAGGAGTATCAATTGAATCTTCGGGCAAAACGGCAATCAGCAAATAAAATCTTCGGTCGTCAAAAAACATCCGCAAACGATGAATCCGATACTTTGTTTCGATTTGACTTTCACGCCCGATGACGTTGCCTTCCGCGATTTTTACATAAACATCGCGCCCATTTATACTACCATTTGAAAATTCCGATTCTTTAACCAACTTACCATCATTATTTTTTAAATACTCATCGCGCACTCTGTTAAAATGCGATTTTTTCATCGCCTTCCATAACAGACGACCTTTTGGAGTATCTCTGTAAATGACAGAAAAAAAACTGTTTGCATCACTATAAGAATAACTGCCCATGGTGCTTGGAGATTCCAACGCCGCTGCGTCAGGCGACATAACGCCCGGCGCAAGAATGCTCCACACGCCACTGTTTGGGCTAAAGGTTTTCCAAGTTCTCTGTTGGGCAAAAACTCCGCAACTCAAAATAAACAAGAGTCCGAGAGTTGGTAATAATTTATTTATCCTTTTCATAAATTTAAAACTAATCTAAAAATTCACAACCGATTTTAGGCAAGACTTCCCTGCCTTACAACTGTTTAGCCCGAAATCTTCCGCGAGCGCGAACTACGGCATCCGACCTTTTTACTTTTACAATGATGTTGTGAACTTTCGCGTCGTTGCCCGCATCTTTCGAGCGATAGCCGAGACGATATTGCTTTCTTAATTCGTCGGCAACTTTTTTGAAAACTTCTCTCAACTTTGGCGTGTCGCTGAGATAAAATCTGCCGGCAGTTGTATCCGACATTTCTTGGAGCGAATTTATCGCATCAAGGTCGGCTTTTCGCTCAGTCAATTTGATTTCTTCTTCAGTTGGCAATCCGACCTGAGCAGGAATTGCAACCGTATAATCGCTATTCTTTTTTTTCGGTTTCTTTATCGGAACAGGTTTTTTATCTACTTTGATTTCTTTGACTGTGCCGTCCGAAGCAACAACGAGTTTATTGTCGCCCGCGCCGGTTTTATAAAACACGGTGTAAATTAAAACTTCCGATTCTTCCAGCAAATTCAACAGTTTAGCTCTTGTTACAGAACTTCCTAAATCCTTGCCATCCGATAGCAAAACGATGGCTTTGCGACCTTCGACTTTGTTAAATGATTTCTGAATAGTTTGTTCGACAGCGTTGTAAATTACCGTTCCGTCTTGCGTTGCCGTTTGGAGTTTGTCAAGCGAGTAGTTAATTGTTTCTCTGCTCGAAGTGAATGAATTAAGCAGATTTACGCGAGCATCAAAAGTCGCTATCAAGCATTTATCGGTTGGATTCAATAGTTGGATAAAATCTTTAGCGGCATCTTTAATTTTCTCTAGCGTTTCTTTCGTACTGACGCTCGTATCAAGCAAAAGAGCCACATTAAGAGGTTCGTCGTAGGTCGCAAAAAAAGTGATTTTTTGCTCTTTCCCGTCTTCAAAAAGAGTAAAATCATCCTTTTTCAAGCCGTTAATATAATGTCCTTCGCGGTCGCTGACGGCAACCGGAACACTGACATCAGTAGTTTGAGCGTCCAACTCGATTGGCAAAATCAATACCGTTAAAAAAAGCAACGCTAAAATCAATCTCATAAATTTCCCCTTGACTCCAAGATATAATTTTTCAGACATCCTCAAGATGTTATTTTAACAGTATAATAAATTTAACCATAAAATCTAAGTCCGCAAGTTTCGTCGGTGTAGAGAATTGTCGGGAAGGTGTTGCCGACAAAGACAATATCCGCGGGCAAATTTATTTTTGAGGAAAATTCTTCAAGCAAAACTATTTCGCCCGAATCGTCCATCCAAAACCATTTGCCTTTGGGTCCGCCTTTTAACAACATAAACGGAATTCCTTCGCCATTTACGCGAAGAATGGCGTGTTCAATCGCCCATTCTTCATTCCACGAAAGCGGTGGCAGTTCGATTAACTTAAGTTCGTCGTTTTTGTCGAGTTGCCATTTCTGAATAACAAATGCGCTCTCTTGCTTGACTAATGCCGCACCAAAAATTCGGTCATCAGTGGAAAGAAAAACATCAGCCGCGATCAGACTTCCTTGTAAGTTGTGCAAAAATATCGGTTTTGACGGCGGAACTTGCGCTTTCCACAAAGACATCGCCAATTTTGTATATGGATTGCCTTCACGCGATTGCGGCATCAGAACAAAGGTGTAACGATCTCCGTTGCTTCGATAAATCGTCTGAAACCATTCGGGTGCCGCGCCACGAACCTTTAATTCATTGCTAAAAGTCGGTGATTTACCCAACATCACAACCTGTATTTGCCATTCATCCGAATTCTTTTTTAATAAAAGAATTTCAGCCGGTTGCTTAATCGCTCCGATATAAAAATCTTCAAGTAATGGCGGAATAATTACATAATCGTCTGCGTCAAGTTCAACAAAACTTGCTTGCGGATGTCCTTCTTCGAATATTACATAATTCAGTTTATTGCCGGAAATCCAAGCGAGATATTGCCGTTGAGGATTGGTATTTGTAGGAACTGACAAGTAAGGAGTAACCATATCGGAGATAGTTTCAATCTTTTTAGCCCAAACGAAACGTGGTTCTGCCGCGATGTTAATTAAGGTGAGCCAGATAGAAAAGCCATCACTATCTTTATTTACCCACGCCGAGAAAACATCCCCAATCTTACTTTTGCTTCTCGTAGCAGTGAACAAAGACTGCGGATTAGCCGGCAAAACCTCCAACCGCAAAGCAGCTGATTCGATATTACCGTCCAGCCATTCGTAACGCGCTCGTAAATCGAAGATTCCACACGCGGGAAATTGAAAACGAGTGGCTAAGTCGAATTTATCTTCCAATGTTTCTCCCGTTTCCAACGATTTCACAGATCGGTTAGCGTCAGGAACAAGCGTTTCGGCGTGAAAAACCGTTTCTCCGGTTTTCACATTCGTCAGACTAATTGTCGCCGAACTCTTTCGATTCTCAGGATTAATTTGCAATAACGGTTTATCGCCGCCATTGATGAGTTTGGTCTGACATTTAGTCGTTTGCGACCAAAGCAGTCGGGTTTCTTCAAGTTCAATTGTTGCCTTTATACTCATCTAATCTCCTTCTAACGAACACATTTTTGTTTTCTTATAACTTAAAGACCGTCAGTATTTTCTACATAAACTCCTGTAATTTTCGGCATAATTCATCAAGTTGCCGGCGAATGCTTGAAACATTATAGTTGCCTGTTTTCGACCAAAATCAACAAATATTACTTTTCTAAAATAGAGATTAAAATGAGAAAAAGTGCCTTTCTATCCTGCTATAAATTGAATTTTAGCAACAAAACCTCCAAGTCGTTCAAATATCACTCCTTTAGAGTATTCGTATTCCGTCCAGTCTTTAATCAGTTTAACTTCAACATACACATCATCATAGTTTGGAAGATTGAGCTGACATTCATTTGACAAGTATTGATAAATTTGAATTTCACCATTGCCATCGGTTATATCCGTCCATTGGGTTTCATAGTCGCCGCGTTTAAGTCTTAGCGGAAATTCTTCAATCGGTAATCCTTTCGCATCTAAAACTTTTATACAGAATTTGGGGGAAACAGGTTTCCAACCGCGTGCTTTATACTCTCTAATAGCTTGTTGTCCGTCTTTAGATTTTAGATAATCGTGAACTTTACTTGCGGCATTTTCTTCCCATCCCATATCGGTTTCATTTTTAGAGTTTGACTGATAAGTTACAGTACCGCCATCCGCATTCGTTATTACTACCGGTAAAAGTTTTCTCTCAAAAACAGTCTTTACAGCGTCATCCACCGCAAGATAAAGTTTCGGCACCTTATCCGTCGTAATCAGAACTGTTTTAACATCTATCTCGCCTAATTTCGCTGTCGGCTTATTGAAGTTGCTCCCGGTAACGATGAGACAAGGAGTTTTTTTAATCTCCTCAAATTTATCCAAATCATCCTCTCCAAACATATCTACCAAAGTTTCCCTCTTTGATTGAGATGCAACGGATTTATCTTCCGGCGGTTGTCTTATCAAACCCGGAAAATTACCTCCGCCCACACCGGTAATTTTTGGCGGGATTCCGACATCTCCTGATGTACTAATAGAATCATACCCTAAACATAATCCGCCAACTTTTTCATATTCAAGTTTCTCATCCAAATATCTTTCAGGCTTTGGAACACTGTTCCAGTCAATTTTGGTCAGATTTACTCCAAGCTGATATTCGATACAGCGAACATACGCCCGATTATGAGATTTTCCCCACCTTGCCATTGTCGCCAGAAATAATTTCCACCGACCGGCTTCTCGGTGTGATTTAACAGTGTCAAGTTTGTTGGCACTTCCGAAGGCGGAAAATCTCTGCCACAGAAATTGAGTTCCGGGCGGACCGAAATTTTGGGTTTTGTCTATCGTCCCTGTTTCCTGACTTTTCTCCGGCACTTTTTCAAATTCATACTTTATGACCGGCTGAGATACGTTTTTTAAGATGCTTCTGTTTTGTTCTCCTTGCAGCGGTAAAACCGTAGGATCGCCATATAAAGCCCAAACTACTTCACGATGAATCGCCGCGTCTTGCAAATCACGAATGATAATTCTTCCCTTCGGTTTCGGCTTTTCACCTTTCTCGAATTCAATTAAATAATTTTGTGGATTCGGGTTGATATGCTGTAATCCATAGCGCAGAAGGAACAAGGCTTTGGCTTCTCCCAAACTTATCGCCCAATGTTTGCGCCAAAATTCGCGCCAGTATTCTTTTTCATCGCTGTCAGTTTTGCCTAAACAAGCAAACTCATCCTGAAACTTTTCTAAGTCAATATCAACGTGCGGAATATTCAATGGTGCAAGATATATTTTTGACTTGTCCAAAGGAGACAAATCGCGGACTTGAATTCCGTCGTTCACCTTTAGTGTAATTGTTACTTCTTCGTAATTAATGACTTCCTTGGCTGATTCGTCGCGTGATGTCTTTTCGGTGATTGAAAGCAATTCCGTCAAAACAACAAGTTTCTTGTCTTCATTTATGACTACCTTCATCGCTTCCATCTCCTTGTTGACGGCAACGACATAATCACTACGAAGACAGGAAACAATCCAGTTTTCATCAAGGAAATCTTTTTTTCCGCTCCCGCTTTGTTCTTCCGAACCGACAAATGTTACGCCCGTCTTGAGTGAAACATCAATCATATCCGGGGTATGGATACTATCCGGCAACTTCCATCCAGTTGCGTCAACCGGGTTTTTCAATAAAAAATCCAGGTCTTTAAAATCTTTCGCAGTCCTTTCAGGTTCTCCAACAGAATAATCCCAAAACCATGGTGCTTTCGGCTGTTTTCTTACCGTATCCCAATCTACACCTTTATCTTTAATGCGTTTGACGCGAACGACACAGCTTCTGGAAGCCGTTTTCCAAAAATCCCATTTATGAGCTTCTACTAATTGATGCGAAAACTCATTTAATTTTTTTGTTCCAAGTGCACGCGAACTCAAGTTGTTGTCGTAATAGTTATATGGCAAAACCACAAAACTATCTAAATTAACTTTATACTGCTTACCGCTTGCAACCAGCCCTTTTCCGCGCGGAGTTAATTCCTCGCCCATTTCTTCTAATTCTTTCCACTCCCAAATATGATTCGAGTAAATCAAATGGTCTTTCGGTTCGTAATCGGGGAAAAATGCAGAGGTTAAACTTTCGAGAATTTTAGGATCTAAATTGTCCCGAAACCAAACACAGACATCATCGCGCTCGATAATATATAAACCCATTTCAAATTTCTTATTGGATTTTCGGTTGCGGACACGATTAAAAACACTTTCGTAACACAACCAATCTCGATCTGCGTTAACGACCAGCGGACACACCCGAACTGGCGCAACAACAACTTGCTGTTGCGCTACTATAGGCACAAGCACCGCGCCTGTTATCAAGACATTGGCAATTTTTTCAGCAGCTTGGGCAGAAATTCGCTTAACTTCGTTCGAGACTCCGCTGATTGTATATTGAACCATGAGAATTTCAACATTATCAACATTGGGAATACTCAGAAACCCCTGAGCGTCCGTCGGAGTTATTCCTCTGCTTATCTCTATGCCGTCTTCGTCGGTTTTTAACACCCATTGAACGTCGGTGTTTTTAACCAAAGCCCCTTTGTTTCCACTATCTTTAAACTTTATTTTGATTGTATATGGCATCGTTTATTTTCCTTCCGATTCCAAAACTTATTCGGCGGTCATTTCGACCAACAGGTCTTTTGTCTGTTCATCGGCTGCGCCGGTAACGGGCAGTTTGTTGCTCCGTTGAAATACCTCTAAGGCTTTCTTTGTTTCAGCATTAAGCTGACCGTTGATTGCTCCTTTGTAAAAGCCTAACCCGTAAAGCCGTCCTTGAATTCCCGTAACCTCATCAATCGGGTCAAGATGTCCGAGATTAAATTCATATTTTGAGCCGTCGGCAAGTTCGAGTTTGGCAACTTTGGCATTTGGCAGAATAGGTTCGGGTTTAATCCAACCTTCACCATCGGTTTTGTCTTGTTTCTCAACTCCGTCAATATTGATTTTATAGTTCATATCTTTAACCGGAATTCCAAGTCTGACTATCTGAAGCCGAAAAAGTTTTGGCGTATTCTTGCACCTGAACTTGTGAACCTGATTTGTCGCCTCGCTGACTTCTTTTAGTTTTTTATCAGGCACAAAAACAATATCGCCCGGCATCAAGACATTCGGGTCTTCACGTTTTTTTTTCAGTTCGGCATTATTCGGATGATTCCAGATTGTATCTGCAAAAAAACCTTTCTCAAACGCGATGCTGAATATACAATCGCCTTGTTTAACTTGATAATTTATCGCCATATATCAATCCCAAGCCTCCTAACCCGCATCGGAAACGTAATCGCGCATATTTTTTCGCCGCGCACTTAGCTAAAATTTGAAAAAAACTGTCCTCAGTTTGCCCGTCTTGCCAGACAATAGAGTTTCTTGTCGGTTGCGACGACCAACTCGCCGTTGCTCGTTATTGTCGGCGGTGTTTGCAGTGATTCGTTCTTAAATTCATATAAAATTCGGTGTCGTCCATTCGCTTCAAAAACCACAAGTTCCGATCCATCGCTTATTAAAAGTTGATTTTCGGCTGTGATTACTGCTCCGGCAATCGGACTATCTGATTTATATTCCCAAATACCGCGTCCATTTGCAGCAAAAGCTAGTAAATAATTATCTTTTACGAGAAAAACACGATGATTGTAAGTAATGATTGGCGGATAGAATATATTCAACATTTCTTTCGGTAACTCTGCCGAAAAAATTCTTTCGCCGTTCGGTTTTATCGCTCTCAGTTTTGGAACTCCATTATCAATTAAAACCAAATAAATAATTCCCGCATCGCTCAAACTTATCACCAGTGGCGTAAATTTTCCACTGAGCGCGGTTTTGATTTGCAGGTCAAAATCTAGCAGGCAAATTTGATTGTCAGTTGCCACCACTAATGTTTCGTCATATAGAGCTGACAAAAGTAATAGAGTCTTTCGTTTCAACCGGGCAATACCGCGGGCAGACCTTAATATGCCGTCTCGGTCAATTTCTTGCGATTCATTAAATCTTAAAACTTCTATGGTCGAGTCTTCGGGTTTTTCCGCCGAATGCCGCCCCATTTCGCGTTCTGTGCTGACCACCATCAGCCGGTCATTCTGACGGGCGATAAACGAGCGTTTGTATGAGTTTCCAAAAACCAGCGAGACGGAAAACAGCCTGTTTCCGTTATCGAGGTCGTATGTCTTAATCATTCCAATCTCGTCGGAAAGATAAAAACATTTGTTTTCACCATCGAGAACGACATCACTGCCGTAAATGTAGCCTTGTGCCAGCAATTTACATTCTTTGTCAAACAACTGCCACGGACCGTCGCCCTGTATGATAATTCGGTCAAAAGCGTGGAGAATATGTTTCGGGCGTGTGCCGACTTCTAATGACGCGCTTGACCGAATCACCCAATCACCGACTGGCAGCGATTGCGCCAATCTTGAATTAAGACGCTCATTGACAAACGGACGAGAGGAATTCAAATTGTCGCCAACTGTTTCGTTTTGAAGTTTCGGAGCCGCCGAAACGGGTTTGATTAGCTGCGTTTCAACCGGTGTTTCAGCCTTATCCGAAAACATTCTGATAAATTCATCAGCCATAAAAAATCATTTCCTCATATCATCCACGCGACATTGTTGGATTTAACGTATCATCATTAACACAAGCCCGAACAATATCCTTGTAAGCATCTGCCTTCTGATAGTAATTTTCCGCTTTAGCGTCATCGCTCAAACCGAGCATTTGGCAGATGTGCTTGAAGAAAACATTTTGAAACCGCGGTAATACAAATTGGTCAAGTTGATCCGAGTCGTCATTACTAACGGGTTTCGGCGGAAAACGAAACGCTAGTTCACGAGGCAAACTAAATTCTTCAAAATTGGCTTCATATTCTCCCCAGTCTTTTGCTTCTTGAGGATTACTCCAGACATCGGTTCCGCTTTCCCGTCGAATAATTTTAGTGTTGTCCTTGAGAGTCTTATCGTTTAGTTTACCGTGGATTTGGCTTTCGGTGTAATTCATAGCTACTATCAATTTGTCGCGGAAAAAATAACGAGCCCATATTTGGATCGGATCGCCTGGGTCTGGTGTTTTAATTATAACTTTTAAATGGGCTTGATTGTCCGATGATTTATCAACGTCAAAGCGCGGCGAAAAATGAAGTAAACATTTTTTAAAAGTAGGTTGTCCGCCGCGATCAACGCCGTCTAAATTGAATTGTGCATAGACACGAGGTTTGTTCAAAGCCGCCGCTACCTTTTCATTAAGCTGCTTCAATATGAACTCTTTCCAAACCTTTTCGGTGGTATAACCCGTAAATTCAACTTTCGTCTTTATCATAATGACCATTATGCCGTCCGCGTTTTCCTGTGCCTTACTAAATTCGTCGCTGCCAAGAAAATACAGAAACGAATCATAATAGACAGGCGCGGGATCATCATGAAAAGTTTTTCCTTTTACCGCCCAATGTGTATAATTGCGACCGGGAAATCTGTCAATATGATTATAATGAGGAACTTCATATTTAAAGCCGTTATGAAAAACCTGAAATTTGCGCTCTGAAAATGGCTTTAATCCGCGCAGCCATTCGGTGATGTGCCAAAAAGACCGCGCCCGCACCTGGTTGTTCGTTTTCATCATTGCATATTCATCTAAACTGAAAGGCGCACCCGGCACATTAAAAGAACCAAACGCAAGTTGTCCATAATTTAACAGAGTATAATCCTCAGGTTGCCCGCCGGCGTGACCGTATTCGTGCGCGCCGCCGAAAAACGCGCCCTCTATTTTCGTGTCGCGTCCGTCTCTGGTATCAAAACTTCCGCCGCCGCGACTATTAAGATAGCCCTGACCATCATCTTCGACGGCGATTTTGAAATGAGCCTTGTCAGCCGGTTGATACTGGAGAAATGTTACGACCTGAGCGCGAAACTTGGGGTTTGCATCTTTTTTCTCCTGAATCCATGCACGTTCCCTATTCACATCGTCATTGCCATTCCACCGATTTGCACAATTTTTGAGAAAATTTTCGATCCATTGGTATCTATACTTTTCGCGTTTTTCATTATTCCTAATCGGAACTGAGAAGAGCGGATGCTCAACATTCTTATGATTGTCGGGAAGTTGTAAGCCGAATTCACTTTTTCCAGTGAAATCAAAATTGGCTCGGTGATAGACAAAAACCACCGCTTCTTCGTCCATTGTGTCGCTATAATTACTAACGCGAAGCAGACCTAGTTCACTGCGTCCGATTGAAAATTTGTGGCTTGGAAGAGGGTTATTCCACTCATCATATTGAGAATCGTCAAGGAAAAAATCTGTCGAGTTATGATAAAACGAATGCTCCATAAAGTTTTGCCGATAGTAAGGCTGCAAGATAAAATATGAGTTATCCTGTTGTGCTGCGGCTGGCTTGACATTCGGCAGCTTCATATCCCGTATATCTATTGTTTGAGACTTTACCCCAACCGGAGGAATGGTCGCATCTACCAAGCGCACGGCGGCTCTGGCACCGATGACATCGCCCGAATTAGTGCGCTTATCAAAATTGTTGTATAAGTTACCGTTAGCTACCACCAGCCGTGTCCAATGCGGATAATCAGTGATGTAATTCGGAACGGTTTCGTGGCGCAAAACATCGCTGTAAGGAAAGACGGTTGCCGCGTCTTCGGCTTCTTTACCCGCGTCGGTAATGCGCTTTTGAGCGGCTTTATCAGTTTCGAGGGCTTTGATTTCTTGCTCTTGATATTCTTTGGTTTTTTTACCAATGTCTTTAATTCTATCCTCACCCGCCCTTTTAGCCTCATCATCACTTTTACCCTCAGCTTTTGCTCTTCGTTCGGCTAAACTTTTTAATGTTTCTATTATCTTTCTTGCCTTTTCTTCGCCTTTTTCTTTGGCTGTGTTTTCTTCAATAGTCTTTTGTTTGGCTTCCGCTTTAATTCTTGCTTGAAGCGGCGCGTCAGCCAATTTAGCAGCATCTTCTCGTGCGGCGTTAATTCTCTCGTCCCTCACTCCGTCAATGTATTCCCCGCTTGCGTATTCTTCATCCATTTTACCTAACTCGGCGTTCTCCGCCGTTTTCTCCGCCGCGGCTTTGGCTTCGACCAAATTGAGACCGGGTTTGTATAGTCCGTTTTTATAATATTTTGCTCCGGCTCTGCTGCCCGTGCCTTTTTTCTTTCGGTCAGAAACAGGATCTAAGAACTCGTGATAAAAAAGAACGACTTTATCCGTGTCGCGCATTGAAATCGGAACGAGTTTGTCATCGGTCAAAACTATATCGTCAAGCGAAAAGATCAGCGGCTTTTCTTTCGTCGTTTTCTTTTCGACCATCTTTTCAAAAAAACCTTGTTCATCTTTATTATCAGATAACCGGGACCAATAGTTTTGTGATTTCCAGAGTTCGGGTAAGTCATAAACCCTGAGACTTTTGATGCTCGGCGGCAGTGAATTATAAGG
>JANOXW010000192.1:0-5501 GCA_031418635.1 Acidobacteriota bacterium | reverse complement strand
TTGTTCCGCCGATAAAACTCTAACTTTTCCGACAATTTTTTCGGTAACATCGGTTTGCATAAATTTCACTTCGTTTGAATTTTAGCATAGAACGCTGATAGTTTGTCAGGTAAAATTTGCGCGGGAACATTACGATAAAACAAAATCATTTCGACAACAAATTAAAAATCATTTAAAAGTATGAATCGCCACACTCGAAGGTTTAGCATGTAGCTTCGCTTCTTGAACAATCTGCGCGACCATATTTGATTCGTCCTCTTTTCCGCTGATTGGGGCAAATCTAAAGTTGGTTTTGCCTTTACCTGATTTTAGAAAAATTTTGAAAAGCGGCGAAGTTTTTCGGTTTTTTGAGGCTGCGTTGTCAACTTTGATTTTTTCGACATTGGCGGTCAAAGTTTCAAAAGTGTGGACATTATCGTCGGATTCAAAGCGGATTTTTTCGGGCGAAACATAAAGCGAACCGGCACACCTATGCGCCATAGAACTGCCTTTGTGATTATGATAGACGCGGAAAACCGCGCTTCCGCCGTTAATGATTGATTCGCGCATAAACTTTTGCGCTTCGGGAAGATCGTTCAAACCGTAAAGATTAACAAAACCCATTATTTGATAAGCCTTTGCGGCTTTCGGCTTCATTTTGATTGCAGTTTCCAAATAACGCACCGCATTTTTCGGATTATCTTGCTCTTTGTAGGTGTGAATTGCCTGTTCAATCAACTCATTGTAATCGGGCGCAGGCGGATCAATTTCGATAATTATCTTTTTGAAATCATTGTTGGCAAGAATAGAACCTTCATTCGGGGCAGATCGCTGATTATTTTCAATCGCTCTGATTATTTCAGTACGCGCTCCGGCGGCAATAAGTGCTTTTCTGACATCGGGTGTCAAACTGAAATCTACGCCATTATTGTTAATAACCGCAACAATATCACGGGTTTGCAGTTGTTTTGAACGGAGAACATTTATCAGCCGTTCTTTTTTTACGGGCGCACCTCGATATTGGGCAAATAAATTAAGCCCGTTTATTAAAATTAAAAAACAAGCCGTCGTGATTTTAATAAAACTTTTACGCCCTTTGAGTCTAAATTTTAAGATGTTCATTGTTTTTCGATATTCAGTCAAAGTTTCGGCTTCTTCAAAATCCCGTTAATAATTGTTCAGCCCGACGAAGGCGTTCCATTTTAGTTTCACGAGATGGTTTTTTCTTAATTTCTGCCTGCGTCGGCTTGTTTTCCGGTTGCGTCAGCTTGATTGCCGGTTGCCGATAAACAATCGGCATTGCATTTTTTGGCGGAATGACGATTTCTGCTTTTTTCTCCACAAAAACTGTTTTGACCTCGACAGATTTTTCTATAATTTTCGCCGGTAATGCTTCAAGTTGAATTTCATTGAGAGTTTTTTCGACATTTCGCACCTTTTCACTTTGAATAAATGAAAATTGCCAAACAAATTGCAGAACAAAAATCGCAAAGATCGCTGTCGCCGCCAACTTGTAATGTTTCGTTTTCGGCTTTGCTGAAAATGAATTTTCCGGTTGTGCGTTGCTCAAATCATCAGCTAAATGCTTTATTTGTTTATATTGTCCTTCGACGATTTTATTTTCGCTTTGAGAAAAATTCACAGAGCAACTCAAAGCAACACTATCGTTTGATTTTTTTTCGGGGCTTGTTTTCATAGCATCTTCTGTGAAGAATAAAACACAGATGTTTATGATGGTTAAAACTGTTGTAACGGTTGCTTTCGTCAAAAGAAAATAATTCTTTCAAAACAGCACAGTCTAAATTAAACTACTACAAAGATTATAAATTCGTTCTTCAATCCTCAAACATTTTTTAACAAAATAAATTTCATCACATACATATTTTTTGTTTTCTATCTCGAAAGTGATAAAATAAATTTCACCAAAACTAAATTCAAAAGCCGAAATTCCAATATATCGGCTGAGGAAATATCTATTTTTAAGGAGTAAAAAATTATGGACGCAGCAAAAAAATCATACGACATACCAAAATTCAAAGAACAATACAACAATTTTATCGGCGGCGAATGGATCGCACCGAAAGGCGGCGAATATTTCGACGTAAGTTCGCCGGTTGACGGCAAAGTTTTTACGAAAGTCGCGCGTTCGACTGCCGAAGATATTGAACTCGCAGTCGAGGCGGCGCATAAGGCGGCGGTGAGTTGGAACGTCGCTTCGGCAACGACGCGCAGTAATCTTTTGTGGAAGATCGCCGACGTGATGGAGGCGAATCTGGAACTGCTCGCCCGCGCTGAAACTTGGGATAACGGCAAGCCGATTCGGGAAACGATGGCGGCGGATTTGCCTTTGGCGATTGACCATTTCAGATATTTTGCGGGCGTGATTCGGGCGGAAGAAGGCGGCGCGACGGAACTCGACGCGAACACGGTTTCGCTGAATATCAAAGAACCTTTGGGCGTGGTCGCGCAGATTATCCCCTGGAATTTCCCGATTTTGATGGCGACTTGGAAAATGGCTCCGGCGTTGGCGGCGGGCAACTGCACCATCGTTAAACCTGCCGAGCAAACGCCTGCAAGCATTATGGTTTTGATGGAATTGATTCAGGACATTCTGCCGCCGGGAGTTTTGAATATCGTCAACGGTTTCGGTCCCGAAGCGGGTAAACCGCTGGCGACAAATGAACGGATTGCAAAAGTCGCGTTCACTGGCGAGACGACGACCGGACGACTAATTATGCAGTATGCGTCGCAAAATCTGATTCCTGTAACTTTGGAATTGGGCGGCAAATCGCCGAACATTTTCTTTGAAAGCGTAATGGACGCGGACGACGATTTCTTTGATAAATGTCTGGAAGGCGCAGCACTTTTTGCTTTGAATCAAGGTGAAGTCTGCACCTGTCCGTCGCGGATTCTAGTGCAGGAATCAATCGCCGACAAATTTATCGAACGCATTATCGAACGCACGAAGGCAATAAAAATGGGACATCCGCTCGACCCGTCAACGATGATTGGAGCGCAAGCAAGCCAAGACCAATACGAAAAAATCTTGAATTACATCCAAATCGGACGCGATGAAGGCGCGGAAGTTTTATGCGGCGGCGAAGCGCAAAAAAATGAAGGCGTTGAAGACGGTTTTTATGTTCAGCCGACGCTCATCAAAGGTCATAACAAAATGCGCGTTTTCCAAGAAGAAATCTTCGGTCCGGTCGCCTCCGTTACGACTTTCAAAGACGAAGCCGACGCGATTTCAATCGCCAACGACACGCTCTATGGCTTGGGCGCAGGCGTTTGGACACGCGACGCGCATCAGCTTTACCAAGTCCCGCGAGCCATCAAAGCCGGTCGCGTCTGGGTCAACTGTTATCACAATTACCCAGCGCACGCCCCGTTCGGCGGCTACAAAAAGAGCGGCTTCGGGCGCGAAAACCACAAAATGATGCTCGACCATTACCGCAACAACAAAAATATGCTCATCTCTTACGACAAGAAAGCGATGGGATTTTTCTAGGAAGAAATTAGCCACAGATGGACACGGATGAACGCAGGTTTTATTTTTGATTTGCGTTCATCCGCAATAATGTGAAGGAAGTTTATTTATGCCAATTCCTCAAGAAGCACTTGATTTAGAAAATCGAAGCATTGGCATCAACGGCGAACCGACTCTTGCTGCCGCTTACGAAATTTTCAAAGAGCAATGGGACAATGGCAACCATGACCGCGAATTAGGATTGCATTTATTATTTCTTGCTTGGTTTGGAACTTGTGAACCCGAACATATAACCGGCTTTTCCAAACCGTGGCAAGAAATGAGCCAAGAGTTGTTGCCAGTTTTCGCTGAAGTTCACGCATATTTTGAACCTGAAATTCATAAAGATGTAGAGATGCTTTATATTGTCGGATTAATCGCGCATATGTATTGGTTTATGCTTGACCATGATGTTGAAACTGCAAAAGTATGGGAAGAACGAAGCAAAAAATATCACGAACAATATCGCGCCCTTGCACCAAATGGAATTGATCCATCAATTTTTCAAAATCGTGGAGCTTACGGCGATTATTTTGCAGGACAGGCAAAAGTTGAAGGCGGATATTGATTTATTTACCAAGTATGAAAAACATTCCAAGAGTAAAAGTAACCGACGAAGCAAAGGAAGTTATCACTGAACTTCGTGCTAAACACGGTGCGCTGATGTTTCATCAGTCGGGCGGTTGCTGCGACGGTTCTTCGCCGATGTGTTATGAGGCGGGCGAATTTCTCGTCGGGTCGGCGGATGTTTGGCTGGGCGCGATTGACGGTTGCGATTTTTATATGGCGCGCGACCAGTTTGAATTTTGGAAACACACGGAACTCACTATTGATGTTACGCCGGGACGCGGTGCAAGTTTTTCGATTGAAATTCCGCTTGGGTTGCGGTTTGTCACGAAATCGAGAGTTTTTTCTTTGGAAGAATCAGAGAATTTAATCAAAACGCGGCTTGGTGATATGGTATGACGATTTTGGGTTTTGGGTTTTGGATTTTGGATTACTCTCAGTTTGCACTTTAATTTTGCCGTCCGACGAAATTCATAATCTGAAACTAAAATGCTAAAATCCATAGAGCAGAAATCCAAAATCCAAAACCCAAAACCCAAAACCCAAAATGAAAATTACAGTTTACGAAAAGCCGACCTGAATGATGTGCCGAAATTTGGCGACGCTATTTCGTGAAAACAACATTGATTTTGAAAGAATTAATTATTTCAGCGAGGAATTAACCGAAGAAAAACTCCGTGATTTATTAAATAGGACTTTCGCTTTTTGAATAAATTTTCCGCGCGGCAGAGCCGCGAGGTATTGAATCGGAATTTTTATTTTTCCTTATTTCCGTAGCAGAGCTACGGGGAATTAAACCTATAAGGAACGATTAAACAGATGTTCTGATGATAACCAAAAATCAATACGTTGAATATCTGTTAAATACGCCAATCAATTACACTTGTTCCAATTTATCTGAGCATTTGGAGAATGTCAGTCACGAATCGGTAACTGATTTGTTGCAGAACTCTCGCTTTACACCGAAAGAGTTGTGGGAATTGGTCAAAAGTCGGATTGATGACTCGGAAGAAGCCTTTTTACTGGCGGATGATTCAGTTCAGAATAAGCAGTATTCGCATTCAATCGAAACGGTGAAGCGGCAATATAGCGGGAATGTTCACGGCTTGGTGAAAAGAATCGGATTAGTTAATTTGGTGCATACCAATGGCGCGATGGGAGATTTTTATCCGGTGAATTATCGGATTTAGAATCCCGATTCGGACGGCAAAACCAAGAATGATCATTTTCAAGAGATGTTCAAACAAGCGGTTAAACATCAGGAAATCAAAGCGCGGAATATTGCGTTTGACAGTTGGTATGCCAGTGTTGACAACTTAAAAATGATACATCGAAGCGGTTGGACATTTTACATAAACCTAAAAAGCAGTCGGAAGGCAAGTGTCACGAAAGAGGTCGGTTTTCAGGATTTAGAAGAGATTGAGTGGAC
>JANOXW010000191.1:0-6607 GCA_031418635.1 Acidobacteriota bacterium | reverse complement strand
TCGGTAGCGGTAACAGTGCGCGGCGTAGCAATAATAAAGTTAATGTAATCTTCGTCCCTGACTTTTGGCGGATTCATACTTTAGTTTTATCAAATAACCGTTCAACTGCGTAACTCCTATCATTTTTTTACTTCAAAATATTTATTTTCCTTTCTTTTTACTTTTCGGTATTTGTGGTTTCAACTTATATTTGTCTCCCAAAAGTCCTAGTTCGGCGGCTTTTTTAATCACATCAGCGGCAACCGGCGCAGCGGTTGAACCACCGAATTTTGCACCAATGTCTTCGATGACGACGGCGATTGCCACTTGCGGATTTTCCAGCGGCGCGATGCAGATAAACCAACCATCAGTGCGATTAAAAGTTAAAAATTCTTTATATTCAACCATTTCGCCGTTTGCGTCTTTTTTCTTTTTCAAGACAAATGATCTTTCGCCGGTTTTTTCGTCGTATTTCGGCACATTGTCTTTTTCCGCCGTGCCGGTTTTTCCGCCGACGACGATGTTTGTTCCGGCTAATTTTGTTCGAACTGCTCCGCCTGTTCCACCTGATTCTTCCGTTACAGTTGCCATAATTCTCCGAACTTCGGCGGCTTGTTGCGGGTTGAGAACCTGCGCGAACATCTGAGGCGGTAAATCAAATTCGATTTTCGGCTTCATCAACTTGCCCTGCAAATTTCCCGCTGTTGCCGCCACTAAAGCCATTTGGAACGGTGTCATTTGTGATGCTAACCCTTGTCCCATTCCCTCTAAACCGAAATCGTAAAGCGTCAATTTACTGCCCGTAACCATAGTTGAACGAGTCGGCATAATGGCGTTAGCGATGCGTTTATCGCTCGCGTTCCAAATATCAGGGAAAAATCCTTGAGTGAGTGCTTCTTCTGCTGTTTCAACCGGAGAAATGCCGACAAGTCGCGCGGTTTCGCCCATTCTTTCACGTCCGAGTTCGTTGGCAAGTTTGGCAAAATACTGATTACTGGAAACTTTGAAAGCCTCTTCTAACGGCACATTTTCTGCACAAATTTCACAACTACCGCCGGCATCGCAAATCGGACGCGAGCCTTTGAACGGCACATAACATTCTCCGACATCGGGAAGTTGTAAATCCTGTTTGTTGGCGCGAAACGATGAAATCATCGTCAGCGTTTTGAAGGTTGAGCCGGGAACGTAAAATTCGCGCGTGGCGCGGTTCAAAAGCGGCTTGTTTATTTTATCGCCTTCGAGTTTTAAATATCCGTTGAGCGATTGTGCTTCAGCGAGATTGTAAGAAGGATTTGAATACATCGCCAAAACATCGCCGGTTTGCGGATTCAGCACGACGATTGCGCCTTTTTTGCCTTCTAATTGTTTGGCAACATAAGCCTGTAAATCGCGGTCAAGCGTAATGCGAACATCGCGTTTTTCGGGTTCGAGAGGTTTGATTTTGGTCAAAACTTCCCACGCTTCCGGCATTGGTTCAGCCTGTTTTTTATAAATCGTGCGTTCGAGTCCGGGTGTTCCGCGTTCCGTTCCAAGCAGATGCGCCATCTCTTTTTCCAACGCAAAAGTGCGCGAAATATCGCCGTCTTTGTCAACTTTATAATAAGCAAGCGCACTGCTTAAATTGCCGGTGCGGTCAAGCATCCAACCGCGCAAACTTGCGGCGGTCGTCCGCCGATTGCGTAAATCTTTATAGCTTAACGCTTGATATTGTTCGTTGTAATCGTCGGCGTAATATGTCCAATAAACGTGCAGTCCATAAACCGAAAACGCCAATAAAACAAACACGAATTGCCAAATACGCAAACTCCGATTAGCAACTGTCGTCGTCAATTTGCGCTTGACTTCTTTCGGCAGATTTTCTTCAAAAGCAAATCGCGGGCGCGTGTTGCGAAGAAATGAAAGAAGCAAAAAAGCTACTAAAACTCCGATGCCGATGACATAAACAATGCTCAAACCTGCCGGCGTGCGTTCCAAAACCTGTCCGCCGAACAACTTTTCGGGCCGAAATTTCCCCCAATCAAACTGTAAAAAATTTAGAAGCAATATCATCGTTTTTTAGTCTTTTAATTTATATTTCAAGTCTTTTCACCAAAATCTAACACAATTCCCTCTTTGGTTGACGTTGTATCTTCTTCAATCGGTGCATTATTTGTAACGGCAAAATCTTCCTTTGGTTGAATTTCTCTTTTTTCTGCCAAACTTTCTGCTTGCTGAAAAATATCTTCTTTTGTCGAATAATCCGGCTTGGTTACAAACTCATTGTGCATCGCAACATCTTCTTTCTGAAAAGCTACTGTTGGCACGGAAGAAAATTCTTCGGCGTTAACTTCCTTTGTAATAAATTCCGGTTCTGTCTGAAAGTCTTCGTCATCAACGGCTTCAACCATTTTCGGGATATGTTCAAATGTAACCGTAACCGTGCCGAAATTCACCTTGTCGCCGTTTTTTAACGTAATTCCTTTGCCGTAAGCAATACGCTGACTGTTGACAAATGTTCCGTTGGTCGAACCCGTATCGGCAACTATCAATTGATTGTCGGGACTCAAAACAAGTGCAGCGTGAATTTTTGAAATGCTTTGGTCGTCAATAATCAGATGATTCTCTTTTGTCCTGCCGACGCTCAACCGCTGTTTTTCGGAGAAAGCTAATTCTACTCTTTTCGGTTTGTCGTCTATCACAAATTCCGCGATAAAAATTTCTTTTTCAGGCTCAACCCGAATCTCTGCGGGCGGCGTAAGAATGACGTTTTTTAAATCCGGCACGGAAACATTAACCATCGCCTCACGTCCATCTTCATCGGCAAATTTGTCAAAACTCGCCAAAAGTTTTACGCCTTCAGTGAAATAATCCGGCTTTATTTCCAAGTTTATCGGTGCGTAAGTGTGATAACGCCTATCGTTTATATGGTCAATCGCGGCGATGAGCAATTCATTTTCGAGCTTCTTCATTGCTGAATCGGCATCCGTCGAAAATTTGTCCCACTGCATTTTGAGTTTGATGTTGTGCGGCACAAACCGCCCTTTTGCGCCTAAATCCTTAACTTCCGCATCGAGCAATTTTTTCAGTTTTTCGCTCAACTCGCTGGTTGCCAAACTACTCGAAGGTTGCCAATTTCTGCCCGTCAAACGGTCAAAAGTTTCGCCGAGTTTGGTCAAAATTCCACTCACAAACCAATCCGGTGAATTTTTTCTGCTTGATTGTTTTTTATTCTCGTCTGCCATCAGGAATTAGATACGAAAAATAATAAAAAATTCCCGAACATTTTATAAGAATTTGAAGATAATTAAAAGGTTAATTGGCACATCTGCACAATTTAATTTCAGACAGACAAAATCACTTGTTAAATTTAAATAAACAATAAAAAATAATGTTGACAATTCATCAATACTTAAACTACACTTCAATTTAGAAAAAAAGAACTATTTTCTAAATTGAAGTGTAGTTTAAGTATTAAAACACCCCACAAACAAAGCGTTTTTTTGAGGCTAGACAATCAACCAATGCCAATAAAGTGTAATGCTTTGAAAAATTATTTTGCCCCCATTATTAACTACTAGATGGAATAATTACTGAAAATGAAAGCTAAAATGGAAAAAACCACCGACTGCCACAGCGCAAGGCGGCGAAGTGCAATGAGTGGATTCTCATTGCCGGAACTTACTATGGTCTTGGTTATCATATCAATATTAACGGCTATTTCATTACCTTATATCCTTAACTACACAAGATTATACAAATCGGAAGACCAATCATTAATGATAATGGATTTGATGCGCGAAGCGAGTCAGTTGGCTTTAACCAGACGCAGAACAATCCGCTTTGAAATTGATCGAACGGCTAATCGGATTCTTATTATTGACGGAAAAGGACTCGGTTTTGCCGATGATACGGAAATCAAGGCAATCCCGATTGAACCAGCCAGCGAGATTAGAATGGATCAAATTCCGATGGGCGCGACCAGACCAAATCCGCCAAATTATAATGATGTCGTGTTTGTAAACGACACTATTGGACATTTGCGCGGCGGCACACCAATTATTGGCAACACGGTTTGGCAAATTGCTTTTCTGCGCGACGGGACGGCGGTTAATGCGGCTAACAATGCTTCGTTTAGTGCCACTTTATATGTTTGGGCACCGCTTACGCCCGGTAATCCGGCACCGCGCAATATCAAAGAAGTGCGAGCAATTACACTGTTCGGCGGTAGTGGCGCGGTTCAGTATTGGAAACACAACGGCACCACATTTCTAGCATATTAAGCAGTAATGCAAAATGGATAACGAAGAATGAATAATGAAGAAAATCTAAAATCTTTGTAAAAACAAGCATTTAACGAATTTGATAAATTTTCAATAAACCTGAAAACATCTTCTGACCTGCTTAGTTAAAAGAGGCGAAAAAATATGAAAAATAAAGCAGAAGCAGGATTTACATATATTGATGTTATAGTCGGAATGTTAATTATGCTGGTTGGAATTTTGGCGTTAGTGTCCGCCATTTCGTGGTCAATTTTCCAATCCAAAGGACAAGAACAGCAACTTTATGCGAAACAAATCGCGTCCTCGACAATGGAATCAATTATGTCGGTTAAGGAAACTGACCTGCAAGTTATTCCGATTCGGCTTGGTTGGACGGCGGTTGGCAACATCGGAAGTAATCTTAATGCGATGGGCAATCCACAAGGCATATTTCTGACCGGTTTTCAGCCGGTCAGAATGGACGCTGGTCCAGACCAAGTTATTGGAACTTCCGATGATGCCGGAACGTTAGTTCCGGGCTTTCAACGACGGATAATTATCACCGATCAATGTGATTTTGATAGACCTTCTCCTAATTGCACTCCGCCAGGCACTTTTCCGGTCAGGATTAGGACGGTCGAAGTTACTATTACTTATTTTGTCGGCTCGGTTCAAAAACAAGAGCGTTTGACGACGGTTTTAACAAATTATGCAATCACCTAAAGAAAAATCAATGCCGAATAATCCAAATTTAGACAATCCAAAAATCGTGATTACCGGACTAGGTGAAGAAGGTTTTTCAATCCTTGAACTAATTGTTTCAATGGTTGTTTTTCTGATTGTTACGGGTGCAATTCTCGGATTATTAAAGATTGCGCGGGAAAGCCGGTCAGTCGTAAATGAACAAGTTCAACTGACAAGAAGCGTGCGGGTTGCCCTAAATATTGTTGGACGCGATACTTACAATGCCGGTTTTGCTTATCCGTTAAGAAACACCGTAATTTTGCCGGACAATCGAATTTCGACATTGCTCGGCATTCCAAATGATTTTGATACAACCCGCGACACCGTGCCGCCGATTATTGCCGCTAATAATAATACGCTCAATACTTTCAACCCGACTCCGAACACGATGACTGATCAGGTTACATTTTTGTTCAAGGATTCAACTTTCAATTTAATCGGTCCGGCTGGCAGTGAAGTTTCGCAGCCGCTAAGTATCAACGCCGCCACGACAAACAGCGGAATTGATGAAATCATTCCGATTTCGGGAAGCAACGCCGCCTGCCGAATAAATGATATTTTTCTCGTAACTGGCAATACCGGCTCGGCTTTGAGCTTAGTAACCGGTCTTAGCGGATCTAATACGGTTCTGTTTTCTAATGGCGATGTGCTTGGATTTAACCAAACTGGTCCAAGTGGAACTTTGCGAGGAATTACGACTCCCGCAACTATGCAGCGCGTCAGAATGGTTACTTATTTTGTAACTGCCAACGGCATTTTAACTCGACGCGCATTTGCCAACGCGCCGCCGACAGTACCGGCGGTAACATCAGTTGACGAACCGTTAGTTTATGGGGTTGAAAATTTTCAAATCCAATATATCTTGAACGACGGTACGGTTACCGATAATCTAAGCGCGGGTCCGGACGGAATTTCCGGCACGATAGACGACATTCAAGGAAATCTGGCAGCCGTGCGCCAAGTCAGATTCACTATCAATGTCAGAAGCACTGATTTAAACAACAGTGGACAATATTATCGGATTACACAAACTGCTACTTTTAGCACACGAAATTTAGGCTACGATGCCAATTGAAAAGAAAATGAGGTAAATAAATATGGACAGATTAAAAACTAGACAGAAAAGTTCTTTGAAGTTTGGGGACGATCCGCAACAAAACGGTTCAGCCATCGTGATTGCGTTATTTATTTTAGCTCTTATCAGTATTTTTGTAGCTTTGGCATTGTCCCGAACAGCCATCGAAGCGGCGGCAGTCGGCAATGAAACGACGGAAGCACGCACGGTTTATGCGGCGCAAGGCAGTTTGGAAATGATGACGAGAAACTTTAACAAGGTTTTTGAAGTCAAACTTAATCCTTCAAATACTGATATTAACGCGGTTCGTAACGGCACTGTCCCGCTTTTATCGGCACCGGTTGGAACTTATAACTTTGTGCAAGAAGTTGACCGAACTTCGGAAAGTAGTGCTGCTACTTTGTCAGGCGGACCATATACCGGTTTATATGCCATTCGGGATAATTGGCGGTTACGGACAACCGCCACCGATGCCAGCCAAGTCCAAGTTCAATTAACCCGCAATGTTCTTAATAATCGTATTCCAATTTTTCAATTCGGTATTTTCTACGACGACGATTTAGAACTGTTT
>JANOXW010000190.1:0-4478 GCA_031418635.1 Acidobacteriota bacterium | reverse complement strand
TGATTTTTGATTTTTGGACTGATTTCTTTTTGGGCAAAATCAGTTTTGACAATTTGAAATTCTTTTTTATCATTCTTCAACGCATCAGCAACCTGTGGTTTATCCGAAACTTTCGGCAAAGATTGGCTGACTATTTCAGGCGTAAAGACAGGTGCAATTACTTTTGGTTGGGTTGAATCATTCTGCGCGACAGTCTTTATAGTTTCACTCTTTTGCAAACTCAAAAATGTCATAAACAACCCGAAAACAATCAATAAACTAGCAAAAGCGGCAATCGCCGGATTCTTGAAAAACGCGAAAACCGTCTGCCAAACTGATTTTTTCTCTTTCCCAATCGAATCGTTTATCTTCATCCATAAACGCTGTGTCGGAACAAGCGTATTAAATTCCTGCTCAAGCGCGGAAAAGGCAAACGCCGATTCTTCTTCGGCTTCTGCCATCAAAAAAGCACAGTCGTTACACAAGGAAACGTGCCGCGCCACGTTTTCCAACAAATCGGAAGCGAGTTCGCCGTCTAAAAAGGCTTGAATTGTTCCTTCGTCAAAACATTTTTCTCTCATAACATTCCCCCGATTTTGCCATAATGTCGGACAAATTCCTTTCTTGCCCGCGCCACGAAAGTTCCGATGCTCGTTTCATTAAGCGCAAGGCTTTCGGCAATTTCTTTGTAAGATAAACCTTGCTGTTTCAACACTAAACAACTCCGCAAAGGTTCTTTAACTAAATTCAAAGCGCGATGAACTTCTCGTGCCTGTTCGCGCTGTTCCAACTCTTTTTCCGCCGTCAAATTCGTAACTTCGTCAATCTCTTTGACGTAATTTTCCTCGCGTGTGTTTGCTCTAGTGTTTCCGCGCAGCGTATTTCGCGCCACATTCAACGCCACGCGAATCAGCCATGGGCGAAGCATTTCCGCATCATTAATCGAATCCAAATTATTATAAAGCCGCAAAAAAACCTCTTGTGTAACATCTTCCGCCAACATCGCGTCCTGCACAACCGAACGCGCCGTGCGAAACACAGTTCGATGGTGAAGCGTAAATGCCTCATCAAAAACGATTGTATATTTCGCTGTTGCCGTTGCCTGTTCGGACATCGCGTCCACAAAGTTTCTCACGCCTTCATTCATTTTTTCAGCATCAATTAGTGCTTCTGTGTAAAAAACACCACCGATGCGCGTTTTGTGACAAAAACTTAACTGAGAAGAATGTAAAATCAAAAACTATTCCTGTTTATGCACTATTTGAATTTCTAGAATTTCTTCATGACTCATAAAGCGAATTGGAGCAATTTGTTTTATTTCATCAACTTTAATTATAAACGGTAAAGGAGAAGTTATTCCTGTCGTTTCGTCAGTTTTGGGTAAAACTTTTTCAATACTTCCAATTATTTCAACTTGTCCAATAAAATGACCATCAGCGCGATTTTCCATCAATTTATTGTTTTTTTCACGCAATTCATTTATAAAAACACTCAAATTTTCATCGCTTTTTAGTTGTTCTTTTAATCTTTCAGAAATATTTAAATCTGCGCCTGTGAGACAGTCGTTTCCAAAGTCAAAAACAGAATAATACGGTAAATTATCATCATCTATGCCGACGTTATCCAAATATGCCTTAATACGAATGTCATTAAACTGATAAAGTTCACTATGCTGCGAAATTTCGCACAAAGAAGTAGGCGAAACAATTGGGCGAAGGGAATAAACAACAATTCCAAATGAGAACGCTAAAAACGCACTTAAGATGTAACCGAGTTTATTCATATTTCTAAAACCTGATTATTTTCGCCCTAAAAAATAAAATTCTAAACCATTTTACACGATTTTCGTCTTTAGCCCGATTCATCGGGCTTTCCGCGCTTTGCGGCAATTAGCCACGTCTGTTTACGGCGTGGTTTGTGATTCACAAAAAATCTTTAGGGCGTTTTAACGTCCTTTTCTTGTGGCTTTAGCTTTCGTCGTCGTCATTTGTAATTTTTTCCAGTCTTTCTTATGTTGTCCCTTTTTTGTGATGTTCCTTTTGATTCAAAACGTAATTTATAACCCATTGTAAATCTTTTGTGCCAAAACTGACGATGCCATAACCGCGTTGCCATTGTAACAATTTATGATTCGACGATTGGTTAATATGAAACGAACTTCCGCCTTTTAATTTTCCAATCCATTCGCTCATCAACAACGACGGCGGAACGCTGACGGCGAGATGAACGTGATCTTCGATACCGCCGACGGCGTGAAAATAAACTTCGGGTGTTTCGAGAATTTTATGTTTGAGGAATTGATAAAGTTTCGCTTCGATTTCAGATTTTATCAAAGGCAGATTCGATTTTGTATGCCAAGTAAGATGAAAATTTATCTCGGAATAAACTGTTTCGGACATAGTTTTATGGCTTAAGCCGTTTGCAAGGACGTTAAAACGCCCTTTTTCATAATTATCGCTTTTCCCACGCGCTAAAGTCACGTGGCTAATCGCCGCGAAACGCGGGAAGCCCGATAAATCGGGCTGAAAATCTTTAACTACAAAACATCACTTAAAACTTGATAATCTTTGCTCGCTGAATCAATTCATCGGGCAATTCTTCTTCTTTTTCCGCTGTTATGAAGAATGTATAACTATTTTCGCGTTCCGTAAAGATTTCGTCCAAAGTTTCAAAAGAAATTTGCGCGTTTTCGGCAAACTTCGGCTCAACTATGGCAAGCCGCTTCAAACACGAATATAAATGTTCTCTGCCGATGCTGAATTCGCCGATTTCATTGTCAATTATCAAGCGGATTTCGGCTTGATCTTCGGTGAAATGAGCAAGTAGCGAAGCCGTTTGACTGACACCGTTTTCAAACTGTTCAGAATCGGGCAAAAGATTTTTGCCTTTCTGTTCGGCTTCAATTCTTTCGCGTAAGGTCAGCGGTTTGGTGTCGGTTTGAAATCGTGTGTCGAAAATAATTGTTACGCGCTTGTCATCTTCGGCAGAAAATTCGCGGATAATCAGACGATTTGACCGCGCCGTCGCTTTCCAATCAACGTGGCGCAGGTCGTCCATCGGTTGATAATCGCGCAACGAAAGTAAATCCTGTCCCAGACCTTTTCGTTGGGCAATCAACTTCCCTGCCTCAAGCGGTAAATCCATCGTTTCTTCGTCAACCGGCGCAAGTCGTGGGAAAATGACGATTTCGGTTTCCTGCGCGGCAAGCCGTCGGCGGTGTCGAAAAAAACCGAACGGAAATTTAGTTGAAAGTTCAAAATCTTTGATGATAAAGCGTCCGCGATGTTCAAAAATATGTTCGACCTTGTTTTCCGCCGTATCTTTACGCGGAACATTGATGAAATAATCCAAAGTATGTTTGATAATCGGCGGACGAGTCATTTTTTCCGCCCATTTTTCAGGCAAAATCTTTTTTATCTCGTCAAATAAAATTGATTTTTCACGATTTGTGCCGCGCACTTCGGTTACGACTGAAAAGGTTGGAAAAATTCGCTTGCGATTGTTCAAACTGACGATTATCGGCGTGGCTTCGCCCGCGAAAATCGTTTCGGGGAAGCGCATCTTGACATCCAATTTTTTTAGACAAAAGTTTCCGACAAAAAATCCGACGATGAGCGAAGAACCAAGAAATGAAAGCACGAGAAACAACAGATTATTTCCCGTATTCCACGCCGAAAACCCGACAATTACGATTAAACCGAGAATCATCGCACCACCGACGGTGAGTTCAAACGGCAAATTCATCTGTGAGGCTTCCGTGCTGGCTGAACGCGCCAACGGCGGAACAATAAAAACCAAAATCAGAAAAACAAAAACCAACGAAGCCGCCGCCGCAAATTGCGCCAAATCCAAATTTCCCGTTCGTTGCGCCCAAATCGTGATAAACGCTAACCCAACGCCGCCTAACACCACATACAACCCAAGAATCGCGTTCCGCAAATCACGAAAACTGAAAAGTTGGCTTAACAATTTTAAGTTCATTAGAGTTTGTTGAGTTTATTGAGTTTGTTGAGATGAAGATTTGCTCAATAAACTCAACAAACTCGATAAACTAAATTGGGACATTTATTTTTTGGAGAATATCTTGCAAAATTTGTTCGGCTTCGGTTGAATGACGTTTGGTGCTTGCCAAACGCGCATTGACGATAACGCGGTGGGCGAAAACTGGTAGAACAAGGCGTTTGATGTCGTCGGCGATACAGTAATCGCGTCCGTCAATCAGTGCTAAGGCTTGGGCAGAACGAAACAGCGCAAGCGTTCCGCGTGGACTGATGCCGAGTTCGAGCGCGTCCGTTTCGCGTGTTTGCGCGACGATTTTTAAAAGATAATCAACAAGGCTTTCATCAACCCGAACTTCCGTCGCTAATTGTTGCAATTCCAAAATATCGTCTTGCGACATCACCGCCCGCACAAATTGAAGCGGATTGGCGCGTTCACGGTCGCGCAAAATGTTGCGTTCATCGTCAATACTCGGATAACCGACGTGCAGACGCAACATA
>JANOXW010000189.1:0-1597 GCA_031418635.1 Acidobacteriota bacterium | reverse complement strand
GGCGGACAACACGATTCGCCTGAAACGGCGGAAAACCACGAAGCGTTAATCTGGTTGGCGTTGGTCAATTCAGGAATTCTGGCGGCGGAAGAAATGCCGGATTTGAAATTGTATCACCGTATTTTAGCAAAGGCATCGGGCAAACAGCGAGTTCTCGAAGTTTGCCACCGCGAAGCCATCGCGCTGGAAGACGAATTTGAAATGAATCCCGGATTTGAAAATTTTGACGCGGTAAAAGGCGGGCAGATTTTAGCAAAAAATAAACGAGGCGCAATCCGGGCAGTTGAATCAGGTTTGATATTAATGCCGCTTTACCAAAAGCAAGGCGAGGACGGTTTTTTTATCGGGCGCGAGATTGCGCCGTTCTGGTTATGGCTATCGGGCGTTTTGCGGAAACTGAAAATCGGCGATTTGGTTCGTATTTTGCCGGGTGTTTGGCGGCATCCGACCGACCGCGAAAGTTTAGTCGTCAACACGCGGGTTGCCAGATTTTTTTCGCTTCAGATTTTTCACCTTTTGGGCTTTCGCAAACGCCGCTGGCACGACAATCAATTGGTAGTAAGTCGCCGACGACACGATAGGCACAGTCCGTTCAAACGGCGAAGGAGATAAATTTATGGGCGATAAAAAAGTTTCAATGGAACAGGACGAAAGCCGGATGCGGCATTTCACGAAAGCCGTTTTAAATGATTTGCAGGCTCTCGAAATAATGCTTGCAAGCAATCAAATGGAGGAGGGCGTTTTGCGTATCGGCGCGGAGCAGGAAATGTTTCTAGTTGATTCGGCAATGCACCCTGCGCCGATTGTTTTGGAAATTTTGGAAAACGCCAAAGACGAGCGTCTGACGACGGAAATCGGGCGTTTCAACATCGAAGCGAATTTAACGCCGCTCGATTTTACGGGCGATTGTTTGAGTAATTTAGAAAATGAACTAAACGAAGTTGTCGGAATCGTTAAAAAATCTGCTCAAAATTTCGGCGCGGATGCTGTTTTGTGCGGGATTTTGCCGACGATTCAGCAATCGGATTTAGTCGAAGGAAACTTAACTCCGAATCCGCGCTATCTCGAATTAAACCGCGTTTTGACCGCACTGCACGGCAATGAAAGACTCATTCATATCAAAGGTCTGGACGAACTTCGACTGCATTTGAAGGATACTTTTATCGAATTTTCCAACACGAGCTTTCAGGTGCATCTGCAGGTCGACATCAATGAATTCGTGAAAAATTATAATTGGGCGCAAGCCGTCACCGCGCCAGTTCTTGCTTCGGCGGTCAATTCGCCGATTCTGCTCGGACATCGCCTTTGGCAGGAAACCAGACTTGCGCTTTTTCAGCACGCGGTTGACGAACGCTCGCACACGCATCACGAAAGAAATCGTCCGGCTCGCGTTTCATTCGGCAGAGATTGGGTAAAAAATTCGATGCTCGAAGTTTTTCACGAAGACGTGGCGCGTTTCCGCATAATTTTAACGCGGGCGTTGGAAGAAAATTCAATGGAAACTTTGAGCGCGGGACGCATTCCGCAGCTTAACGCCTGGCGAATGCACAACGGCACAATCTGGCGTTGGAATCGCGCCATCTATGATCCCTCGGAT
>JANOXW010000188.1:0-3568 GCA_031418635.1 Acidobacteriota bacterium | reverse complement strand
GCCGCCGCCTGCGCCCGATGCTAATTGGCAAAATCAGCAAATCGGTCAAAATACGCCGTTTCAACCGCCGGTTGCCGGAGTCGGGCAAAATAATACGTTAGCGATTGTTTCGCTGGTCTTGGGAATTTCGAGTTTTGTGTGTCTTAGTTGGTTGGGTGCTATTCCGGCTATCATTACCGGATTTATGCAAAGAAGCAATATCAAGAAAAATCCCGATGAATACGGTGGCGGCGGAATGGCAATGGTCGGCATTATTTTGGGAGCGGCTAATATTGTATTATCAATCATTGTCGGTATAATTTACATATTGCTTATCGCCAATTTATAAATACTGTTAAAATAAAGGCTGAAGTCCGTTTCAACTGTAAAGAAACGGACTTTGTGCGTTATAATCAAATAAACTTTCATTCAGAGGAAAAAAATGTCAATAATCAGCGATGTCATTAAATCAACCAAAGCCGTTATCAAAGGTATGAGCATTACGCTCTCGCAACTGCCGAAACAAAAATGGACGGTGCAATATCCTGACGTTCCTGTAACGGTTCAGCCGCGGTATCGTGGGCAACATCTGCTTCACGTTGACGAAGCCGGCAAGGAAAAATGCGTGGCGTGTTATTTGTGCGCGGCGGCGTGTCCGTCCGACTGTATTTATATCGAAGCCGAAACCGATCCGCGACCTTACGAAGAACGCATCGGGCGCGACGAACGCTTTGCCAAAGTCTATAACATTGATTATGGACGCTGTATTTTTTGTGGCTACTGCGTCGAAGCTTGTCCGAAAGATGCGATTACGCACGGGTATAATTTTGAAATTTCGGTTTATAATCGCTCTGACTTACTCAAAACCAAAGACGATTTGCTGATTACCAAGCAAAAGCAATCAAAAAATTATCGCGTCGCTCTCTCCAGCGAAGACGTTGATTCGGAATTTAAGGAAGTGTAATTTTATAAAAATATTTTTGTAAAAGGAGATAAATTTTATGTTACCAGTAGGTATGAGTCCAATGGATAAAATAAGACTGAAAGCATGGATAACAAACGGATGTATGGCGGCATCGGTCGAAATATTGCAACGTCCTTCCGCCGTCAGTTATCCGAATACATTCGTGATAATGTGGAAAAATCCGATAGTTCCGAATGCTAAAGGTCCGATTGCTCATATATGTTTAGATGTGCATTATGAGGGCGGTGCGATTGAAGCCGGAAAAGCAATTCAGGCACTCGGCGGTCTTTGGGCGCAAGGCATTAACGGTGCTATGAAACCCGAACAGGATTTGACACTTAAACCATTGCTGATTGGCAAAGTTCCGGCAGTTTCGCCGGATCCGACGACTCTGGCAAAGTTTGGCGGTTATTAAATAATTGGATGGACAACGCAATTATTTGTGGACGGCTTGTCGCCCGTAGATAATATCGTTGTATAATTTTGCTCGTGGATACCGAAAATTTACCGCCGACCAGCAAAGGTAGAAATTACGAAATCAGGGCGATGGCGTTGCGCGACTTTGCCGGATTAAAGCGCGATGATGAACTGCTTAATCCGTTTGAATTGGCGCGATATGCCAAACTTTTGGTTGCGTCGTTTGAGCAAATCGAACCTTTTTTAACCGAAGAGACGAGAGCGCATTTGCTTGGAAATGGCAAAGATAAATGGTCGGGCGGCGCGTGTTCGCAGACTTTGCACGACGGCAGAAAACTGATAATCCTCAATCCGACGCACGGCTCAAATCGTCAAAACGCAACCTTGATGGAAGAAATTTCTCACGTCTTTTTAGGACATAAACCCAGCAAATTAGCGGTTAAAACATATAATAAGGATGGCAATCCGATTGCCCGCGAATATCAGGCAGAGGTCGAAGAAGAAGCGTATTCGGTGGGCGCGGCGGCACTTGTTCCATTTTCGGCATTGCGTCGAATGATAAATCAAGGTAAAACATCTAGAGAGATTGCGCGGCATTTCAAAGTCAGCCGCGAACTCGTCGAGTTTCGCCTGAAGGTTACGCGGCTTTGGGAAACTTATAAAGAGATAAGTTGTAAATGGTAAGCAGTAATGCAAAATGGATAACGGATAATGGATAATGAAGAAAAATCTAAAACCTTTGTAAAAAAAAGCATTCAAAGAATTTTATGAATTTTCATTAAATCTGAAAACTTATGCTCACCTGCTTAAATGGTTAATTAAAGCCTGTCGGTTAACTAATTAGCATTTTGTTTTCACCATTTACGATTTACGATTTACCATTCACAAAAATATGTCTGAGCCGATTCAAAAAATTCATACAAGTTCTGCGCCGAATCTACAACTTTCGGTGGTTGATAAGTTGCGGGCGTTGCTTGACATTACCAAAACAATTAGTCGTTCACTGGATTTGGACGAGGTTTTAACGCTCGTGATGGATACGCTTTCGTCCTTGATTCGCTATGATGCGGCGGGAATTTATTTGATTGAAAAGAATGAAAAAGGCGAAAATCCTTATGTTTTCAAGTCAAAAGTTATTCGCGGTTATCGGATAACTTTTGAAATGGTCGAACCGTGTCTGCAACTCGGCGAAGGCTTTATCGGCGTGGTCGCACAAACCGGCAAACCGCTGATTTCGCCCGATGTCAGCCAAGACGACAGATATTTTCCGGCGCGAAAACGCACCAAATCCGAAATGGTTGCGCCGATTATCGCCAACGATGAAGTTATCGGCGTGTTCGACCTCGAAAGCGACGAATTGAATTCATTTACCGAAGACGATTTATCCATTTTGCAACTTCTCGCTTCCCAAGTCGCAATTATCATCGAAAAGGTCGAACTGCATAAACAACTCATCGAGAAAAAGCGTCTGGAAGCGCAACTCGAAATTGCCCGCGAAGTCCAACTCGAACTGCTTCCCGACAGCGACCCGATTTTAGAAGGTTTCGACATCAGCGCGTATATTTTTCCGGCGGAAGAAGTTTCGGGCGATTACTACGATTGGGTGAAAATGTTCGATGACCAAATCGGCATCGTCGTCGCCGACGCGGTTGGCAAAGGAATTCCTGCTGCGCTCCTTGTGGCATTTTTGCGTGCGTCTTTGCGGTCAGGCGTGCAAATTGGTTACGCGCCGCACATCGCGCTGGCAAAAGTCGGCAATTTGCTGTGGGATTCGGTCGAAGAAAATCAATTTATCACGGCGATTTACGGTTCGTTGGACGCAACCAACCGCACATTTGTTTTTTCCAACGCCGGACATAATCCGCCTTTGCTGATTAAACCGAATGGCGAATACAGATTTGTCGAATACGGCGATTTGCCGTTGGGAATGTTCCGCGACACGCGCTATCATCAGCATTTTATTAAGTTTGAAGAAAGACAGGTTTTGGTTCTTTACACCGACGGCATCACCGAAAGCGAAAATACTAACGGTGAAGAATATGGAAAAGATAGATTTGCCCGAAGAATTTTAGAAGGTATAGATTTGCCCGCAAAAGAACTAATCGAGTTTATTCGGCAAGGTTTAGACGAATTTACGGGACAAAAAAGTTTGACCGACGACGCGACGTTGTTTATTGTCAAAGCTATTTGACAATAAACAGCCGCCAC
>JANOXW010000187.1:0-2782 GCA_031418635.1 Acidobacteriota bacterium | reverse complement strand
TATGCAGGTGAGTAAATGTTTTGTGGCATAATAAAGAAATGAATATGCCGAACAAGTTTGTCCGAAATTTATCTGCTGAGGAAATAATTCGCTTGGAACAATTATGGCAGACGAGCAATAATTTCCGTTTCCGAAATAGGTCGCAGGCGATTTTGCTTAGTTTTCAAAAAGTTCCGATCAATGAAATCGCCAAAATTTGTCAAGTTGGTCGAGATGCTGTCAGTAGTTGGATTAGGAAGTGGGAAGCAAGTGGTGAAGCCGGACTCAAAGATGAGCCGAAAAGCGGTCGCCGCCCCAAATTATCGGAAGCAGAAGAAAAAGAAGTGTTGAAACTGGCGTTGCAGATGCCAAATGCTCCAAGCCGACAGCTAGCTGAGATAAAAAACCAAACTGGCAAGGAAGTCAGTCGCGGGATGTTGAAAAGGCTATTGAAAAAAAACATCGGTGGAAAGGAGTCAAACGAGGAAAAGCCAAGAAATACGATAAAGAAGAGTTCAAGCGAGCCAAAGAGGAACTAAAATTATTAGAGCAGAAAGCGGGACGGGGAGAGATAAATTTGATATATTTCGACCAATCGGGGTTCAGTTTATTGGCGACGGTAGTTTATGCGTGGCAAGAAGTAGGAGTAAGATTGGAGATTCCATCGGGGAGAAGCAAATGGCAGAGTGTCTTGGGATTTATGTGGCAAGGATGTCAAAAGTTTTCTTCATTTGTTTTTGAAGGAAGTATTACTTCGGAGATAGTCATTGAGTGCATCAATAAGATAGCGAGGAAACTCAATAAACCGACCGTTTTGGTGATAGATAATGCCCCGATTCATCGGAGCGAAGAGTTTGCGGAAAAGATTGAAGGTTGGGAGCAAAAAGGACTAGACATTTACTATTTGCCAACTTATAGCTCGGAACTGAACAAACAAACGTCCAAATGTTGTGGAAGAAAATCAAACACGAATGGTTGCCGTTGGAAGCCTATCAATCATATCAAAAACTAACCGAAGAGTTAGATAAGGTGCTTTCAAAAATCGACTCATTATACAAGATTACTTTTAGTTAGGTGCATACTTACGATGCTCAATTCTTATCAGCAATTCTTAGACCGCTCAGTAATCTGTGATTGTATTTTTTGAAACATTCTGCACATATTGTTTTTCTCTTAAAAACAATCCAAATTCTTTTTCCATCTTTCCTCCGGTTGATTTAGGAAGAAGGGATTGGTATAGTTGGTGCTTGTTGAAAGTTTGTAAAACAGAGAATTCATACACTCTTAAAACAAACTTTACAAGCTAAATGCTTGAAAAAAAAGGGGTCGTAGCTCAGCTGGGAGAGCGCATGACTGGCAGTCATGAGGTCAGGGGTTCGATCCCCCTCGACTCCACCAACAACTTCTGATTACTTGTTTATTTGTAGTAATTTATAAGAATAAAAGGCAAGCCTGAAACGCTTGCCTTTTTTGCTTTGAGTGCCTGTTGAGTGCCAAACTAATGTTCACGTTCCGTAAAGCAACTTTTCGAGTTTTTCGGTTGCCGCTTTCTGCATTGTCGGCGAAACGTGGCTGTATGTATCAAGCGTAATCATTACGCTTGAATGTCCTAATCTTTCCTGCACAACTTTCGGATGTTCGTTTGCCGCTAAAAGCAGAGATGCGGTTGTGTGTCGTAAATCGTAAAGTCTGATGTCTTTTAATTCGGCTTTTTTCAGCAATGGCTTGAAATGCCTGTTAATCAGATTTCGCCGCATCAAAGGCGTTCCGAGTTCGCTTGCAAAAACTAAATCTAAATTTTGATAAGCCGTGCCGATCTTCATTCTTTCTTCCAATTGGTTGCGTCTTTGCGTTTTCAAAGCCTTTACAATCTCAGTTGAAATATCAATGCTTCTGACGCTTGATGCCGTCTTTACGTCGGAAAAATAAAAACCGCCGCCGCGCTTTTCGATAACCGCACGGCGAACGCTGACGATTTTATTTTCAAAATCAAAATCTTTCCATTGCAAAGCAAAATATTCTTCTGGTCGCAAACCGAGTTCAATAGCGATCAAAAAAAGCGCAAACCATTTATCATTTTTTGCCGCTTCCAAAAACTTTGTAGTTTCTTCACGGGAAAGATGTTTCATTTCCTTTTTCACTTTTTTCGGCAGATCGCAATTTTCGCAAGGGTTTCGGACAATCATTTGCCACTTGACCGCTTGCTTTAATGCCGAAGTTAAAATTGCGTGAACATAACGCACGGTTCGCGGCGAAAGTCCGCCTTCCGTCATTTCGTTATAAAGTTTCTGCACATCATAACTTTGCAGATCGCAAAGCCGCTTTAAACCAATTTTTTCTCTGACGTGCCAGCGTAACATATCTTGATAGCTGTTAAATGTATTTTCCCGAAGACGTTGTTTTGCGCTTTCTTTAAGCCACTTGTCAAGAAATTCATTCAAAAGCATTGCCGCCGGTTCGACAAAAATGCCTAAATCTTTTTCTCGCAACTTTGCCGTCAAAAACTTTTGCGCGTCCTTTTTCAAGCCGTGAATTGTTTTGTTAAAAAACTTTCGTTTGTTTTTGGCATCGCGTCCAAGAAAGATGCGAACATAACAAGTATTTTCACCGCGTTTTGTAATTTGCCCTGCCATAATTTTTATTTTTTGGAAAGGACACGCTTTTTTGTTAAAATTGGCGTGTCCTTTGGTTTCAGTGAATAGTTTCCTTTGGATATTAGGGGCTTAGGGAAGATTGCAGTCTTACCTAAGCCTTTGCTTTTATGCTGTTTGTTGCCGTCTGGCAAGTCCGATGTGCAAACTCA
>JANOXW010000186.1:0-2264 GCA_031418635.1 Acidobacteriota bacterium | reverse complement strand
TGACCGTTATTCGCTGTTAGCTGTTCGTTATTGGCTGTTAAATAAGGAAATGTCGGTCGCTGTGAGCGACAAAAACCGAAGATTTTATTATTATTTGAAAAATTTAAACAGACTCTAAAACTCATTGGCTTAATAGGTGAGCAAAGGTTTTTAGGTCTAATGAAAATTCATCAAATTTGTTAAATGCCTATTTTTACGCAGATTTTAGATTTTTCTTCATTATCCATTATCCGTTATCCATTTTGTATTACTGCTTAAACCTATGGCTATTTTGTTTTTTTCTTTCACGCTTGGCATAAAATAATACTAGATTTCCAGCTACTCAAAGTGTTATATTTAATTAGGAAACTGTTGTTGCACTTGGTTTTCTACTTACATGTTCTGAAAACATCCCTTTATGCAATTCCCAAACTTTTTTTAATTTAGAAACTAATAGCCTTTGCTGAATTGTTATTACTCCCATTTTTATGATTCAACCCAACATTTCACATATTTTTATAAGTGTCGTTATTTTTTTAGTCATAATTTTTTTTATCTTCGCACTTTTTAATTTAAGCGTAGATGTTTTTAATTTAAATTTTGTTTTTTTATTTGTTTTTACAATATTTGTTGTTCCGCGATTGTCTTTAAAGTTGCCTTACTCAAATTTTTGGGCAAGTTTTTCCGAACCGCTAATTTTTATTACATTTATTTTCTTCGGCGGAGAGTCGGCGATTATTTTGGCGACGTTTGGAATGATTGCAAATTGTTACTTTTTAAAATTCAGCGGCTTTTCATTTAAGCCTTCAACCATACTTTTTAATATATTTAGCTCGACGCTTTCAACTACTATTGTTTATTTTGCGTGGGTTTTTATTGTCCAACCTAGCAGTATTTCTCAACTATTCCTAAGCAATCGTAATTTAATAACAAGTTTAGGTATTTTGGCACTTACCCAATTTCTAGCCACATCTACTCTGGCAGCACTATTTTATTCGTTGACTCAAAACATTAGTTTTTGGCAGACGTGGAAAAGAGATTGTTTCTCAAGTTCGATGACGCAGATTATCGGGGCTGGTATGGCGGGACTTATTTACAAATTAGTGATTTTGGCGGATTTCTTAACATCAGTCGTTATATTTACTATCTTTACCGCGACATATATCTATTATCGTCAATCAATCAGCGAGATAAACAAAGCGATTAAAAAAGCCGAATTGTCTGAACGTGAAAAAGCAGAAGCGGAAAGAAGCCGTGCCGAACAAGCAGAAAAACATATTACCGAACTCAATAAATTGCTTGAAAACGAAGAACAAAACAATGAAGTTTTACGACAGAGTAAAAAAGATTTAGAACATTCCGTCGCCCACGATTTTCTGACGGGTTTGCCGAACCGTTTATATTTGATCGAGCGTTTAGGGCTTTTGCTTGAACTTGGGATAGACATTTCAAATAAATATTTCGTAATGTTTTTGGATTTGAATCATTTCAAATATATCAACGACAATCTCGGACACACGATTGGAGATCGGGTTTTAAAACTTATTGGCAAACGTCTGACTCGGCTTCTGCGAGATGAAGATACGGTTTCCCGTCTAGGCGGCGATGAATTCGCTATTGTGCTTAATGATTTAGCTTCAATTGAAGAGGCACAGGAGATTGCCAAAAATATCCACGAACAACTTACGCAACCGCTACGTCTGAGCGGACATTTAATTTTTATTGACCTGAATATCGGCATTGCCCCTTTCGATGTTGAACATCAAAAGCCTGAAGAGATTTTGCGTGATGCAGATATTGCTATGCACTACGCTAAGGAAAAAGGATGTGGTGTGGCTGTTTTTACAAAAGAACTGCGGGCAAGTTATTTGGAAAAAATAAATCTTGAAACCGATTTGCGCTTTGCCATTGAACGCGCAGAACTTTCGATGCACTATCAACCGATCATTTCCCTACAAGATGGTGAACTTATCGGTTTTGAAGCACTTTTGCGGTGGAATCATCCGCAACGCGGCTTCATCTCGCCGGCTCAATTTATTCCAATCGCCGAAGAATCAGGTTCGATTATTTCAATAACAAAATGGATTTTGTGCAATACTACAAAGCAATTAGCTCAATGGCAAAAACTTTCCGGTTGTGAAAACCTTATTGTCAGTGTCAATATTTCAGGAAAACACCTTGCCGACCGCGGATTATTTAACGATGTCAGTAATGCCTTAGCGTTTTCAAACCTGTCGCCTTATGCACTAAAACTCGAAATTACCGAAAGTGCCGCTATGGAAAAT
>JANOXW010000185.1:0-1621 GCA_031418635.1 Acidobacteriota bacterium | reverse complement strand
GCCGATTTGCATATTTAAAAAGACTGCTACGGTATTTGATGGTCAATTTTTTTAGACAAAAAACTGTTTTTTGCCTCCTTCATTTTTTGTTCGTAATTCTTGTTAGAATTCGATTGGGCTTTTATACCCCAAACTTGAATGTAACCTGACCCGATTGTAATATTCCTCAATGTAGCTGAAGATTTCCGAGCGGGCTTGTTCTAAATCTTCAAAAACTCCGCCTTCCGTCAATTCTGCTTTGAACTTTGAAAAGAAACACGTCCGCCTGCGCGTTATCATAGGCAATTTCCTTTGCCCGACATACTTTGCCGCAAACAATTTTGTTGCAGCAAGTGACGAAATCCGCCCGAAGCATATTGGCTTCCGCGATCCGAATGAACGATTGCGCCGGCTTTCACTAATCCTTTGCGAATGGCTTTCTGCAAGGCTGAAATCACTAATTCCTGAGTCATTTCCAATGCCAAACTCCAGCCAATGATTCGTCTAGTTACTTTATCCTGCCAAACTGCCAAATAACAAAACTTGCTGCCACTAAGCCGAATGTAAGTAATTTCGCCAATGATGATTTTAGCAGCCGCACATTCTTCCAACTTGATTTCCGCCAATAAATTAGGCGCAGCAGTTGTTCTTTTGGAATCCGTCGTTTTCGGCTTAAAGGCTTTCGGTTGAATGGCTTTCAGAGGCTTTGCCTTAAAACTCCATTTCTGCTCAAATAGTGCTTAATCTTGCCTAAAAAGTATGTCGTTTATGCTAAAAGCAAGTTGAACATAAAAAGCCTAGATTTTAAATCTAGGCTTTTTATTTGTTAGATTATTTAGCTACTTCTTTTTTCTGCGGGATGCAGAAGCAAGAACTTCCTTTTC
Organism: Acidobacteriota bacterium; assembly: GCA_031418635.1. Taxonomy (GTDB): domain Bacteria; phylum Acidobacteriota; class Blastocatellia; order Pyrinomonadales; family Pyrinomonadaceae. The sequence goes on along the minus strand of JANOXW010000185.1, from coordinate 758 downwards.
TTTGGTTTCCGGTTTATCTTTGGGTATTATTATTTCACCGTGTTCGGCTTCGTAAATTTCGATATTTTTTTCTAGGGCTTTTAATACAGCTTTTGCGTGTTGTGGGGACATCGCAATTACTGCTAATTCTTCAACTGGGTTTAGATTTTGGATGGCTGTTACCGAAACTCGCCCACAAATCATTTGAATATCCCACTTACTAAACCCAAAACGAGTGTTGTTTATGTAGAGCGATACAAAATCAGGCGAACGAACTGCATTTGTTAAATCGTAAGTAACGACTGCTTTTTCTTCTATGTTATCGGCTTTGCACATAAAGTCATTTATCAATTCCAAGCATTCTGAAAAATGCTTTATGTCTTTCGGTTGCGCTTTTATGGATATGATGAAAGCTCATAACTTCTAAATACATATTCACGTCTGGTAAATATTTGAATAAGGTTTGGTTTGGTGTTTCTTTATACCCTTGCCATTTAATAAGATTTTCTCTTAATGACTTTGGGATTTCGCAGACAATATAACCAAATTTGGGTGTATTGTCGTCAACTTCTATTATCTTTCCTTTGTAAGTTTTTGAATTACCTTCTACGATTTTTTGAAAATATTCAAGAACCTGCTTTTCGATATTATCGCCCAACGCAAGTCCCGGTCTTTTGAACTCGAAAATTACAAGCGAAGAAAATTCATCGTCAGGAGAATAAACCCAACGCTTATCAAAGATAATTAAATCCCCTTCTTTTCGAGAATCCGAATCAACT
>JANOXW010000184.1:0-1964 GCA_031418635.1 Acidobacteriota bacterium | reverse complement strand
AATTCGGCACCATCAGCGGAAAATTAAACGGCACAATTGACGCGACAACGCCAATCGGAAAATGTTCCGTCCGACATTCGACACCTTTTGAAACTTCCAAAATCTCGCCCGAAACAAGTTGCGGCATCGAACACGCAAACTCGGTCAATTCGATAGATTTTTCGACTTCTGCTTTCGCTTCGTCATAAGTTTTGCCGTTTTCTTCGGAAACCAAGTTTGTCAATTCGTCCAAATCTCTTTCGAGCAAATGACGATACCGAAAAAACACTTGAACGCGCTCCTTTATCGGCGTTTTGCTCCACAAATCGAAGGCGTTTTTAGCGGACGCAACCGCCGCGTTTAATTCATCAGTTGTTGAGAGCGGAACTTTTGAAAGCAAATTTCCGTCAATCGGCGAAATTATCTCTAAACTTTCAGCCGAAACGCTTTCGACAAACTTTCCATCGTAATAATTTTTAACTACTTCGTATTTCATAAAATTTTAATAATTGTTTGGGTTTTCTACACTTAAACCTTCTGCTTGAGCGATTTTGTTCAACTCATTGTCAGCCGAAACAAAAATCAAGGCGGGCAAACTTCGCGCCAGACGGTCCTGATTGGTGAACAAAGCGGAAGCGAGTTGAACCGCATCGTATCCGCGCAAAGCGTGAATGTCCGCCAGACGAAAGGCTTCTTTGAAAACGCTTTCGGTCAAGACAACGTGAAAAAACTTGCCGAAAAAATTTCGCTGAAAACGGGCGATTGCTCTAGCGGCATAATCAGCCGTTAAAGTCTTGCCTTTTCGACGACGCGAGAGCGCGGCGCAAACTTCCGTTTCGGTAATCCGTGCGGCGTAAATCAAATTTTTCGCCGAAGGTCTGACCAAACCGAGAATGAAATATGTGCCTTTCTCTTTGGCGTAACGCTTGACAGTTGCCGAACTGTCGAAGAAATATGCCGTCATCAAATTCGCTCCCTGATAATCTGTTCGGACAACGGTTCGCCCTCAAATTCAATCGGCTCGAACTCGTCAAATTCCTCGTCGGTTTCGTCGCCCGTCGGGATGTTGCTGATTGCGCCTTTTTGCAAAAGATATTCGGCAAATTCCTGTTCGCGTTTTTCCAAATCGTCTTTGTCGAGCAATTGATTGACGCTTTGCGAAACTTTTTGAATTTCGCCAAAAGGCAATTTTTGAATTTCCGTTAAAATCTCGGTCGGTGTCATTTTTTAGCCTCCTTTTCAGATATATTCTACGCTAATTTTCCTTCGGCTGAGAAACTTTCATCAAAATCAAATATACACCAAACCCGATTGCAAAGGTAACAAACCACGCATAGACATAGAGCGTGTCAAAGAAGTTCGGGTTGGCAACTTGTCCGCCGGGAGTTGTCGCGGCGCGAATAAAACCGGGAACGACCGGCGCGATTGCCACAACTAAAGCGACGATTGCCCGCCAATTAAAACCACCTGAATACGAATAAATCCCGTCGGTTTTGAACAACTCCGCTAACTCTAACTTTTTCTCGCGCAAGACAAAATAATCTGCAATCATAATCCCACCGATTGCGCCCATCAAACCCGAATAACCGATCAGCCAAGTGAAAATATACGCGCCCATCGAAGACATCAGTTGCCACGGCATCATCAAAATCCCGATAATCGCCGTTATCAAGCCGCCCGTAACGTAGGAAATGCGTTTCGGGTTGAGGTTTGAAAAATCGTTTGACGGCGACACGACATTTGCCGCCATATTGGTCGTTAATTGCGCGACGAAAATGACGAGCATCGCAAATAAAATGACGATTGTGCTGTCGAATTTTTGAATCAATTTGACGGGATCGGCAATCGCTTCGCCGTAAATTATGAGTGTCGCGCTTGTTACCGCAACGCCGATAAAGGCAAACGCCGTCATCGTCAGCGGCAAGCCGAACGCTTGTCCGAGCATCTGTGATTTTTGCGATTTGGCATAGCGCGTGAAGTCGGGA
>JANOXW010000183.1:0-5269 GCA_031418635.1 Acidobacteriota bacterium | reverse complement strand
CTTTGGGCAAAACTGATTGCTGATAATGAAAAAATTATCAGCGCAATTAGAAAAAAATTTGTTCTCATAAATTAGAATTCCATATTCGGCGAACCAAATACACAGCGCAGTTTATCACGAAAACGCTTTTTTTGACGCATCGTTGTCAGCATTTCCGCCCAACCATGCGAATTTATCCACAGCCAATTGTAACTGTCAATCGGTTTGATAATGCCATAACGCGGTGTTTCCAATTCTTCAATAAATGTGTCGAACATTCTATCCCAAATCATAAAAATTCCCGCATAATTTTTGTCCAAATACTGATCATTTACGCCGTGATGAACGCGATGATGCGACGGCGTATTGAAAATATATTCAAACCACACGGGCATTTTTCGGATGACTTTCGTGTGAATCCAGAATTGATAAATCAAATTCAACCCGTGCATAGTCGCAAACGCCCAAAGCGGAAATCCGCACAAAGCAATCGGAATATAAAAAATCCAATGCGCTATGCCCGAAAACCAACTTTGGCGCACGGCGACGCTCAGATTGTATTGAATGGACGAATGATGAACGACGTGAAAATTCCAAAAGAATCGAACTTCGTGGCTGATTCGGTGAAACCAATAATAAAGAAAATCGTCAGCAAAAAGCAAAATAGTCCACGACCACCAAACATCCATCGGTATCTTGTAAGGCGTGATTTCGTAAAGCCACAGATAAAAATAACCTGTAAATAAGCCGAAAAATATGCCGAAAAAAGAACTACCAAAACCGAGCGCGATATTTGTCCAAATATCTTTGCGGTCGAAATTTTCCTCGTAACGAACTGCTAAAAAGGTTTCAATCGCAATCATCAGTGCGAAAAAAGGAATGGCAATTTCGGTCGGCTTCAACATACGCAAATTATAAAACTCTTTGAGAAAAAAATCATAAACAATTGTGAGAATAGTTTCGACCCTCACAACTGTTTATGATTCAATCAAATTCTGTGCGGTTTGCCGATTGATTTTTGCCGCTACGTTAAGCGACCGTTACCAATGTATGTCGTAAAAATTCCCGCGGTAATTTTTATTGAAATTTATTTCCGACCGTTACGCCTTGCCAATCGTCCGTGCGGAAAGGCGAAGCGGGAAAACCGATTGAATTAAACAAATTCGCGTCAACCGGCGCGTCCGACCAAGCGTATCTGACGGCGACCGGATTCTTTACTTCATCGCTCGAAACGATGACTTTATCGCCTTCGATTCCGGCTTGCGCGTAATAGAATTTTTTGTCCGCGCCCGCAATTTCAAAGCCTTTGACGTAACCGAATTTATCCTTCGCCGTCAAACCATCGTAGGCGAATTTGAATGAAATAATCGCTTTGCTATTTTCAAATTTCACTGAATCGAACATCGGACTGCTGTATGGAATTTTCTGCCCATAAGTTTGTTTCAAAGCATTTGCCGCAAGCCGCAAGCCGACATCTTGTTTATTCGTCGGATGAACGTCGTTCGCATTTCCGATGTCGGTCGTAACCGCCATTCCGGTCTTCGACAAACTCAAAGTCATTGTTTGAGCCTCGCGCAATTCCGCCCAACCGCTTCCAACATTACTACTTTGATTTGCGCCGTAACTCGATAATTGCACGAAATAAAAATAAAAATCGTCGTTCCATTTTTTACGCCAATCTTCGATCATTAACGGGAAAGTTTTGCGATATTGAAACGAACGCCCCGCATTGGTTTCGCCCTGATACCAAAGCACGCCGCGCATCGCAAACGGCATAATCGGCGCGATCATTCCGTTGTAAATCGTTGTGCCGACGTTGTTGCTCGAATGCGCGTATGAATGCGGCTCGGCATACGACGGCATCAGATACCAATCATTCCCGCCGAGCGGAATTTTTTCGTCTTTCTTTGAAACAAAAACATCGTCCGCCGAACCTTGCAAACCAATTCCGAACCATTCGGGTTCGATGGTTTTGTTCATTTTGACAACGATTTGGTTTTCGCCCGTTTTCCAAGTGTTTTTCGGCACGACAATTTCACGTTTGCCTTTCAAAATTCCGCTAAAAATCTGTCTGCCATTGATGTGAACTTCATTGTAACTGTAACTTTCCGCTAGTCCGAGTGTCGTTTCAACACCAACGAAATTCGCCGGAATTTCAACTTTCCGCGCCATAAATCCATTGCCACGCCACGCCCAGATTCCTTTCCAATCCCATTGTCCCATCGGATTGTTGCGAATCCATTTTGAAAAATCGTAGTTCGTGTCCAGATACTTTTTCTCATCGGCAAGCGTCGGATTTTTATCGGCATCGCCCAGCGTCGCGCGTTTCACATTTCGCTCAAGCAGTGCGTCGCCTTCCGTCCAATTTTTCGGCAGATTTTGCCCGTAATCTTTGAGTTCGTCGGTTGCGAGCATAGATTCTTTTGAAATCCAACCCTCAATCTGCGAACCGCCCCACGACGAATGAACCAAGCCGACGGGAATATTTAATTTCTTGTAAATATCACGCGCAAAAAAGAAACCGATCGCCGTAAAATCGCCAACCGTTTCCGTCGAACTGATTTTCCATTCACCCGATTTCAAATCTTTCTGCGGTTCGATTTCGACATTATGTTCAACAAAAAAATGCCGAATCTGCGGATAATCCGAATCTTTTCTTTCTTCCGCGAAATTGTCTGCTTGTTTGACCGTCCATTCCATATTCGATTGCCCGGAACACAGCCAAACTTCGCCGAGCAAAACATCTTTCACCGTCAGATTTCCCGATTTTGCCGCGACTTTCAATTCAAACGGTCCGCCCGCTTCCATCGGCGCAAATTCGACTGTCCATTTGCCATTTGAATCTGCTTGCACCGTTTTGTTTTGATTACCGAGCGAAACACTGACACTCTCATTCGGATTTGCCCAACCCCAAACCGGAATCGGTTTTTGCCTTTGCAAAACAACGTAATCTGAAAAAAGCCGCGCCAGTTTTACCTGACCGAAAATCAATGTATTTCCCGCGAAAAGCAGAACGCCGAGCGCGAAAAGCAAATATCTCAAATTAAAAATTCTTTTCGATCTATTCATTTTAAGATTGTCCTGTTAAAGTTTTGGTAAATATGAAAAATCCCGATTAAAATTATACTCTTTTTTCATTTTCACTTTCAGCAATCAATTTTTCAAGCCGTCTTTCGCGTGTCGCTTCCTGTTTTGCCGACATCACCCAACTCGTCATTTGTTTTTTATACCAATTCGCCTGCTTCTGAAAAAATTGCCAAGCCGTTTTATTCGCCTTAAACCGCTTTTCAAATTCGTCGGAAAATTGCTTCGCTTTATTTTCATAAGCGTAGATCGCCGATTTTTTCTCGTCGCGCTTTTCAAACGCCGCAATTCCCGCCGGTTTCATCAAACCTTTTTCGGTCAATTCGGCAACCTTTGCAATATTCACTGCGCTCCAAATGCTTTTCGGTCTGCGTGGCGTGAAACGATTGCAGTAACTTTTCGCATCAATCGCCCGTCGCACACCGTCAATCCACCCGAAACACAACGCTTCATCAACCGATTCGCTCCAAGTCATTCCGCCTTTGCCTGATTTGACGCTGTAATAATCGACAATTATTTCAGCCGCCGTTTCGTGATTTTCCTCAAGCCATCGGTGAAATCCCTTTTGTGTTGGAAAGAATTTCGGTGTCATTTGATATTGTAAATTTTGTCTCTATTGATTTGGCGTTTGCCTTCGATTGTTACGAATCACGCAATCCGTCGCTGGCGCGTTCGATATTTCCATCGGCTAAATCAAACCAACGCTGATAACCCGATTTTGCCAAAAGCCACGCATTTGCACCAAAGACTTTAGTTATTAATTCGCGGATTTTATCCCGATTTACCAAGTCTTTTTCGCGCAAAAGATAGACTGCATCTTCCTGATCTTTGAATCGTCCGGCGATAAATTTCAAAATAACTAACCATTCCGGCGTTAAAATCGGTATTTTGTCAACAATTACCGCATCTTTTAATGCTTCGAGATAAAAAATCTTAAAATCATCATTACGCAAAATCCAATCAATCGGAACTTTGCGCGTTTCGGTTTCAACAATAAAATGTTCGCCGCCTTGTTTGAGATGTCCGATAATTCGGTCTTTTTCCAACGGCAGACGCTTTGAAGCAATAATATCAACATCTTTCGTCAATCGCGGACTGCCGTAAATCGCCATTGCAATCCCGCCGCAAACTGCCCAATCAATCTCATTTTCACCCGCTATTTGCCGGACAATATCAATCGCTTGCAAGGCATCATCACCGCTGATTAGATTTATTAAACTATTTTTTCGTTCCATTTTATGCTTTTTCAATACACAGATTTTTCATAAATCCCGCAAACATCGCGCAGAGCCGTGCAGAGTTTTTCAAGCAAAAGCGTATTCGCCATATTTCCGTAAAGTCGGCGAATGAAAAGCGAGGACGATTTTGTCTTTCGGCACGCCTAAATTTTCTAAATCGGTGGCGATTCCTTCTTCGGTGGCATCTTTTTGAATCCAGATTTTGCCGTTGATAATGTCGAGATGAGCGACCGGATAATATGTTCGTTCATATTTTTCCCAAGCAATATTAAACAAAACATAGCTATCGCGTTCGCGGTCAAAAACTAATTCAACCATATTTTCATCGGCTTTTTGATTGTTTATGCGGCGGTAAAACTCGGCTTTTTCGGTCAAAATACTTTCTATTATTTGACGCATTTCATTTACATTTTCCATTCTACTATCACCTCTTTTTCGACATCGAAACCGATTATTTTTAAGTTCACTCTTTCAGTCAACTTACTCGCTTTCGGTTTCAAAAAAATCTGTTGCAAAATTTCCATCGGCACGGCTAAAAACAAAACTCTGTCCGGCTCTTTTTCTTCTAAAGCAATCTGATAAACCATAAATTGCCCGACTGCCAAATGCAGATCATACATCGTTGATTTACCGATAAAAGTTTTGATTTCAACCGCAATCTTTTCGTTATCTTTTTCCGCCGCAATCACTCTTTCCGCCGCCAGATCAATAAGCAAATTTTCGCCGTTATCCCATTTCAAAGTGTATGGATCATCGGTAATCGTCCAATCGTCTTTGATGAGCGCATTCTTTACTTTATCGTGAAAAATATCTTTGGCCGACATAATTTTGTTGAAAGCAGAATTTTTATGGGTTCTATGAATATCGCGTTATTCTTTGTTTAAGCTAATGCGTGTTCCAAATTTCGCTCTTTGCAAATCGTCGAAGTTTTCTCGACATCTTCGATAATTCCTTCCAATTCATCTTTC
>JANOXW010000182.1:0-1872 GCA_031418635.1 Acidobacteriota bacterium | reverse complement strand
ATTCCGGCACTTTTCGCGGTGGAGAATTAGCTTTGACTTGATTGTCAGACTCATCAATATATGGCTCATCTAAAACTTGTCCGTTAATAAAAACCTTACCTTCACGAATCTCAATCGTTTCGCCCGGCAAGCCGATAATTCTTTTGATATACCACTTTGTTCTGTCTCTCGGATAAAGAAACGAAATGACATCGCCACGATTTAAGTCGCTCCAACTTTTATCTATCAATATTTTGTCGCCGTTGTTAAAAGCAGGTTTCATTGCTGTTCCTTCAACTCTAACTGGCTGTAATGAACAAGCCGTAAAACAATACGCGATTAAAACAAATCCCAAGGCTGATAGATATTTTTTCATCTTGACACCTAATTTGAACGGAAATTCGTGAACTGCATATCAATCCCAAAATCCTGTGACTTGAGTTTGGCAATCACGTCTTGCAGAATGTCGCGGTCTTTGCCCGAAACGCGCACCATATCGCCGTTGATCGAAACTTGAACTTTTAGTTTTTCGTCTTTGATAAATTTGACGATTTCTTTTGCTTTGTCGGTTGGAATTCCCTGTTGAATTTTGACCGTTTGACGCACCGTTCCACCCGCCGAAGGTTCGATTTTTTCGTAGCTCAACGCTTTTAACGGAATTTGTCGTTTGACGAGTTTGCTTTGCAAAATGTCGTTCATATTGCGAAGTTTAGTTTCGTCTTCGGCGGATAAATACAAATCTTTATCCTGCACGCCGACCAACGATTTACTGCCTTTAAAGTCGAATCGTTGACTGATTTCCTTTTTTGTCTGATTGATTGCGTTGTCAATTTCCGCGTAATCAACTTTTGATGTAATGTCGAATGAATTTTCTTTTGCCATAAATTTATGATTCCTTAATCGGAAAAGCATATCATAAATCAACGGTTTTCTCCGATTTTTAACCTGTTCCTATTCCGTTAATCTTACCGAAATTTTGGAATATTGTTAATTTTTACTTACATTTTTATTCTTTTTTGTGTATATTTTGAGTTGATGAATTAAGATAACACTTGATTCGACCAAAAGTTGTAATATTTCCAAGCCCCGAATAGCTTTGCTGAATTTAAAACTTTGGCGAATTTATTGGAGAATAACTTTATGAAGCAAGTCAGAAGCCGAAAAAATATTGGCAGTTTTTGTTACCGATGTGCGGCTAAAATGCCCCGATACTATTTAACTTGTAAGTTTTGCGATAAATTGATTGTCAGCAACTTGTATTTTCTGTTATTTATAATAGTCGGACTTATCGGAGTTTTGTTTTTAGCATTACTGCTCAGATCAAGATATTTTTAAGTTAAAGAAATTAACGAAATTATCCGTTGTTTGATTAGCCAATTTCTCAAGTTCGATACCGTAAAAATCCGCTAAAAACTTCGCTGTATGAGCAACAAACGAAGGCTCATTGCGCTTGCCGCGAAACGGCACAGGCGTTAAAAAAGGACAATCGGTTTCAATTAAAAGTTTTTCAAGCGGAACAACTCGCGCCGCATCCCGCAAATTTTCGGCTTTCTTAAAAGTTACGTTTCCCGCAAACGAAATCATAAAACCAATTTCCATCAAATCACACGCCATTTCCGCCGTTCCGCCAAAACAGTGCATAATTCCACCGCGAAAATCTTTGTCGGAGCATTCTTCTCGTAAAATTTCGACCGTTTCATCATCGGCATCGCGCGAATGAATGATAATCGGCAAATTCAAATCTTTCGCCGTTCTGATTTGCCGCCGGAAAACCTCGATCTGAACATCGCGCGGCGAATGATCGTAAAAAAAGTCAAGTCCGATTTCGCCCCACCCGATAACCTTTTCGTGTTTCGCCAGCTCGATCAGATGATTTTCGGCTGCGTCGTCATA
>JANOXW010000181.1:0-14817 GCA_031418635.1 Acidobacteriota bacterium | reverse complement strand
ACGGTGCGTTATCGCTATGACGCACTTGGGCGAAGAGTGCAAAGACACTTTACTCGTGGCGGTGCAGGTGAGAACACGAAGTTTATTTATGACGGCTTAGATGTTGTCGCCGATGATAACGGCGGAGTTTTGACGAAATATCAAAACGGACTTGGAATTGATAATAAACTCAAACTAACAAGCGGCGGAGTTTCCAAGTATTTTCTCGCTGACCATCTTGGCTCAACCGTTGGATTGACGGATGCAAGCGGCACTGTTTCGAGTTCGGCAAGCTATGATTCATTTGGAAATTCGACAAACAATCTTTCGACTCGTTATCAATACACAGGCAGAGAATTCGACAATTTCACGGGACTACAATTCAGTCGGGCGCGATGGTATGACGGGAATCTTGGCAGATTCATCTCCGAAGACCCGATTGGTTTTCGTGGGGATGACATAAATCTTTATGGATACGTTTGGAGTAATCCGACCGATTTCAAAGATGCTTCAGGCTTATTTCCGTCTCGTGGGATTTGGAAGTTTCACCAAGAAATTACTCAAAATGCTTTAAATGGTATTGCAACGCAAGAGCAGATAGATATATTAAAGCAAGAACAGTATGATTTTGATAAAAACACACAAGCCGAAGCCTACGCACCATGGCACGTGTCAACACGCGATGGGAAGGGTTGGACAAAGCCCTCAAGCGGCTCGCAATGAAGGAAATCAATTTATAAGTAGTCAAATCTGTTTAGCTAAGAGATTAGCCAAAATGGGATTTGAAGGGCAAAGTTTGCGATATTTGAGTAGAGCGATGCACACTATGCAAGATTCTACCTCTCCTGCTCATTTTGATTTTCAACCAGCTTGGGGTGATTCTTTCATATTTCATTTAGACCACTACATATCGGAGTCCCTTGTTCTTCCAAATAATTCACAATTGGCACAAGAACAAACAAGAAATGCATGGTCTTATTATACTGGACAATCTAAAATGCCAAGCGACTTTTTCAAAAGTAATGTATATGACTCAAATTTTGGACCTAGCTTTTCTCCTTCAACAACTTCAAGTTCAGTCAGCGGAGGTGATTGTGGTTGTGAATAAAAGAAAAGGCTATATTATTGGCATAACGGTAGGAATTATTGGTTGTTTTCTGACTTGGATTATTATGGGCAATTCACTGCTCTTTAAAAATCCAGTTCCATATGTAGATGTATTGTGGGCGATTCTACATGCACATTTGTATGTAATTCTTTTAATGATAAACCCACCATCATATTTGGAGGATGTTATTACTTACTTTTTTATATTTAAGTAAGTGGACAGAATCATTTTATAGATATTTGAAAAGCTTGTATGCTAGTTCAATGAAAAAGAAATTTATTGAACTGGGCGAAGTTGAAAAGATAACTTTACAAGAAGGAGAGAAAAACGGCAAAGCGAAAACTTTTCGGGAACGCTGTCATTGTTTGCGGTTAAGTTCAGAAGGTTATCAAGTTAAAGAATTAGCAAGTATTTTTCGAGTTTCCGAGATTTCGATTTACACTTGGTTCAAGCGGTGGGAAACTGGTGGAATCGTTGGTTTAAGAGACAAATCAGGGCGTGGCAGAAAGTCCATCTTGCAAGCCGAAGACTTAGCCATCATTAAAGAAAAAGTGCAGGAAAATGCCCAACGGTTGAAAATAGCTCGTCAGAAATTGAAGGAAGAATTGGGACGGGAATTTTCGACTAAAACCTTGAAGCGGTTTTTAAAAAGTTTAATTGCCGATACAAAAGATGGCGTAAATGCTTAAAAAAGAAACAATGTCCGATTGAGCAAGAGAGTAAAAAAGAAGCCTTGGCAGAATTATTGGCATTAGAAGCGGTCGGTTTGATCGAATTATTTTTCGGAGATGAAAGCGGTTTTTGGCAAAATCCGGTGATTGCTCGGGCGTGGCAATTTGCGGGCGAGGAAATTCGCCTGTTACCAGAAAAAGGGAAGCGATTATCAGTTTTTGGTTTATTAAATCAAAAATGTGAAGGAAAGTTTTGGGCGAGTGAGAAAACCATCAAAAGCGAGTTTGTGATTGATTGTTTGGAAGAATGGATTGAGACCAAAACGGATCTCCCGAGAGTTTTGGTCTTAGATAATGCCAGGATTCACCGTTCGCAAAAGATACAGGCAAAGTTGGCTGAATGGGAAGAAAAAGGCTTTTATATGTTCCATCTGCCGCCATATTCGCCACATTTGAATATCATTGAAATATTGTGGCGAAAAATAAAGTATGAATGGCTTAAGCCTGATGATTATGCCTCATTTGAGAAATTAACCGAAGCCATCAAGCAGATTTTGAGCAATTTAGGTGCAGAATACAAGATTAGCTTTAAGGACAGAGCATTTATAAAATAATTCTGTCCTTTTACTTATACAATGGTTTATTTTGGGACGTTTTGGCTGGTGGTTATTAAAGAAATTTCGTAGTAAAACGAAAGATTTAGTTTGATGCCGACACCACCAATCACGAAACGACTTATGATTCAAACGGCAATATGGTTTCCAAGAAAGAAAAAGAATACAAACTCAAAGACGATTTTCTTTGTAAATACTCATTTTTCTTTAGCAATATATTGTTCATTCACGCCGCCGGAATGTGGTTCGATTTCGGGAATTACATAATTTTTCCCTTTCGGTTTGGTTGGCTGTTTTTCCAAAGCCGCGTCTAAAACATCGTCAATGCGCGTCGCTAGGACAAATTCGAGTTCGCTTCTAACATCTTCGGGAATTTCTTCGATGTCCGCCTCATTTTTTTGCGGTAGAATTATCCGCCGAATTCCGGCACGATGCGCTGCTAAAATCTTTTCTTTAACGCCGCCGACGGGAAAGACAAGCCCGGAAAGCGTGATTTCGCCGGTCATTGATGTATCGGAACGCACCTTTCGTCCGGTATAAATCGAAGCTAAAGCCGAAGCCATCGTAACGCCTGCGCTCGGACCGTCTTTCGGAATCGCGCCCGCCGGAACGTGGACGTGAACGCCGTTTTCTTTGATTTTGTTGGTGTCAATGCCGAGTTCTTCCGCGTGCGACCACAGATAAGATCGCGCCGCTTGCACCGATTCTTTCATCACTTCGCCGAGTTGTCCGGTCAACGTCAAACCACTTCCGCCCGGAAGCAACGTCGCTTCGATAAACAAAACTTCGCCGCCCATTTCCGTCCACGCCATTCCCGTTGCCACGCCGGCGGGCAGTTCGTCCCGCGCTTTTTCGGGATAAAATCGTGGTGCGCCCAAATAACCTTTGACATCGTTTTCGGTAATTTTAACTTTTTCAATTTTGCCTTGCGCGACATTCAAGGCGACTTTTCGCATCAGATTTCCGATGGTTCTTTCAAGTTGCCGAACTCCGGCTTCGCGGGTGTAACGCGCCGTCAAAAGGTTTATCGTGTCGTCAGTGATTTCAATATTTTCAGGTTTCAAGCCGTTTTCCGTGATTTGGCGCGGAATCAGATATTGCTTGGCGATATTCAACTTTTCCGCGTCCGAATAACCGGCAAGTTGGATGATTTCCATTCTATCGCGCAGCGGCGTAGGAATCGGTTGTAATTGATTTGCCGTCGCAATAAAAAAGACTTTCGACAAATCGAACGGCAAATCGAGATAATGATCGCGGAACGTATTGTTTTGTTGCGGATCGAGAATTTCAAGCAAAGCCGACGACGGATCACCGCGATAATCGTTGCCGAGTTTGTCAATTTCGTCGAGCATCATCACCGGATTATTGACACCGGCACGGCGCAGAGATTGGATGATTCTGCCCGGCATCGCGCCGATATAAGTGCGCCGATGTCCACGCAATTCGGCTTCGTCGCGCATTCCGCCCAAACTCATCCGTTCAAATTCGCGCCCAAGCGCACGCGCAATCGAACGCCCCAGCGAAGTTTTGCCAACGCCCGGCGGTCCGACAAAAAGAATGATCGGACTTTTTGAATCAGGACGCAGTTTGACGACTGCCAAAGATTCGAGAATGCGTTTTTTGACATCTTCTAAGCCGTAATGGTCTTCGTCCAAAATCTTTTGCGCCTCGTTCAGATCAAGTTTTTCTTCGCTCGATTTTTTCCAAGGCAGTTCCAAAACATATTCGAGATATGTGCGAATAACGTGATAATCGGGTGCGGTTTGCGGCAATTGCTCCATTCGCCGCAGTTCGCGTTCGGCTTCTTTTCGCACATCGTCGGGCAAATCGGCGGTTTCTAATCTTTCGCGCAATTGTTCGGCTTCAGCTTTTTCGCCCGTTTCATCTTCGCCGAGTTCTTTCTTAATCGCCTTTAATTGCTGACGCAAAACATAATCGCGCTGAGATTTGTCCATTTCGCTTTGCGCTTCGGTAGCGATTTTTGAGCGAATTTGCATAATCTCGACTTCTTTGGCAAGCGAAGCGTGAGTCAATTGCAAAAGCTCGTCAACCGTGTCGGCTTCAATCATTTTTTGTTCGGCTTCCATTCCTAAATCAAGCACCGAAGCCAAAAAATAGGAAAGCTGAACCGCATTATTTTGCGCCATCACGCCCATTCTGATTTCCGGCGGAATATTCGGAAGCATCGCCAACGCCTGTTGCACCAGACCTTGAATATTGCGCTTTAAGGCTTCGACAGATTGATTGTCAACCGTTATCAAATCGGGCAAAACCTCGACTTTCGCCCGCAAAAACGGTTGTTCCTGTGTCCATTCGAGAACGCGCACACGGTCAATGCCCTGCACAATCAATTGCAAAACGTCATCGTTTCGCATCATCCGCTTGATGTTAACAATTGTGCCGACATCGTAAAGGTCTGCCGATTTCGCGTCTTGTCCGGCGATTTCAGCCGATTTTGTGGTGATACAAGCGATAAGTTTTTCCTGTGTCGCCAGCGCAGCTTCCACCGCACTAATCGAACGCGAACGTCCAACCGAAAGCGGCACAACCGTTTCAGGAAAAAGCGTCGTGTTCTGCAACGGCAAAACCGCGATTTCAAGTTGTTCGGGCGTGTCCGATGGTGTTTCTTGATTTGTATTTTCAGTATTTTCTGGACTCATAAAATTTTATTTATTTCCCCGCTTTTAACTTCTCAATTTCTGCTTTTAATCTCTTAAGTTCGGCTTCGGCGTTTCTCGCTCTTAATTCTGCGGCTTGTTTTTGTTTTTCAGATTCCTCCAATGTTCGCAAAAATTCATTTGTGTTCGGATTAAACAGTCGAAAACTATTTTCTGTTCTCACGATTTCTAATCCCAAACGCGGGGAAAAAACTCTGCCGTCATTGACAGGTGCGGATAAAAGTCTTTCGCCGTTCCGATGAAAAGCCAGCATCGGCGCAGGCAAAAAGTCGAATTCCGGGTCGAGAATGTAATATTCTTCCGCGCCGAAAACTCCGTAAAGTTCTAATTTCTCACTAACATCTATTTTCCAAGTGCGGTCTGAAGCAATCTCAAAAATGACTTGCGGAAAAACCTTTTCTTTCCAAATTTGATAGCTTGAACGCTCGTGATTCGGGACACCAAAGGCAATCAACAAATCTGGCGCATACCATTTATTCGGGTTTTTCTCTTCATAATAAAGGTTCATATTTGAAGAAAGAAAAACATCTTCACGTTGTTCAAAAAACTGTAAAAGCATCGCTAAAAGTTTGTTAATAAGTTTTGCGTGAATTGATGTTTCGCCCATATCGTCCTCGCGTTGTTCGGGATAACTAATTTTTTCTTCATTTTCAGACGGATAATAAATTTCCGCTTGACCACACGGAAGAGTTTGTGTCTGATTTGTTTCTAAAACTTCCGTCATTTTATTCTCCTTTTTGCAAATGGATTATCAGCAAACCGTTTTCAAAATTATGTTCGATGTTCGCGCCTTCGATGGAGGCGGGAAACTGCAAAGTTTTCTCGAAACGGCTATAAGTGATTTCCATTTGTTGATACATCATTCCGACGGCGCAAGATTTGTCGCGCCGACAACCCGCGATATAAAGCTGATTGCCTTGAATATCTATCTCGATTTCTTCCGCCGAAACGCCCGCGAGTTCAACTTTCACTAGCCAACCGTCAGGCGTTTGATAAACGTCCGCCGACGGATACCAAAGTTTGCCCGAAGACTTGACGTTTTTTGACGACGCGAGAAATTGAAAATAACGATTGATTGCTTTAGCCATATTTCGGTTTTGGATTTTAGATTTTGGATTTTGGATTGACTGAATAATATCTTTTTTGCGCTTTGACAGAAATTTTGCCGTAATTCTTCTTTTTTTCTTCGGCATCGTCAAATTTAGCGTTGAAGCTGTAAATTTTGTTTCCCAAGCCGTCAATTTTAGTAATAGCCTTATTCATCAACCTGAATAATTCGTTTATTTGATTTTCGGTCATTACTTTTCTCCTTCAAATTACTTATTCCAAAATGCTTTTCCGCTTGAGATTTCTTCGAGAGTTTCGGCGATTTCGCGTTCATCTTCCATTTCCAGCGCGATGTCAGCCATAGCGATAATCCCGGCGAGTTCACCATTCTCAGCTATAACGGGAATGCGGCGCACTTGTTTATCGCCCATCAGACGAATAGCTTCAAAGACGAAATCGTCGGGTTTGACCGAAAAGATTTCCGTCGTCATCACGTCGCCGATTTTTGTCGAAACATCTTTTCCTTCGGCAATCGCTCGCACGACAATATCGCGGTCGGTTACGATTCCGACAAGTTTATTGTCTTCGACAACCGGCATCGCGCCCATATCGCCTTCGCGCATCAAACGGGCGACTTCTTGCAAACTCATTTCACGACTCGCCGTTTTGACATTGCCCGTCATTATCTCGCGGCAACGTCTTCGCGCATTTTCCGAAAAGGATTTTTCATTCATTCGATAACCTCACATCTTTTTTATTATTATACTTTGTTTGACCAAAACAAATAAAGCAAGCGAAAAAAATCGGTGTGGCTATTTGCCAATCTAAAATGCAAAATCTAAAATCCAAAATCAAGATGGGAAAACATTACGATAACAAACACAAACCTAAACGCGAAGGCAAAAAAATCACGGTTGGAAAAGTTGAAGCCGTTCCGCCGGGACGTAGTGCCACCGTTCAACTCAAAAGCGGCGGCGAAGTCGCACTTTTTAATGTCGGCGGAAATTTTTACGCAATAGAAAACTTTTGTCCGCACAAAGGCGCACCACTCGCCGATTCGCGGCTTTACGGCAACATCGTCGAATGCGACCTCCACGGCTGGCGTTTCGATGTCCAAACCGGCGCGTGTTTTACAAAAAAATCTTGCTCAATTGAAAGCTACGAAGTCGCCATTGAAAACGGAATGATTGTAATTACGGTCTAGCAAAATAGTTTTACCCTGTATGTAGTTTTAATTTCAAGCCACATACAGGGTAATTTTACATTCATATAATCGAATTTCCGATTATTCAACCGTTACGCTCTTTGCCAAGTTTCGCGGTTGGTCAACGTCGCAACCGCGACGGACGGCGATGTTGTAAGCCAAAAGTTGCAGAGGCACGACTGATAAAATCGGCGCGAGAAGATCGGAAACTTGCGGAATTTCGACGACGAAATCCGAAACAACCGAACTCATTTTATCGCCTTCGGTCAGAATCGAAAAAATAATTCCGTCGCGTGATTTTACTTCGACGATGTTCGAGTGAGTTTTTTCGTAGCGCAATTCGCTGCCTTCATTTCCGGCTTCGCGTGTGTTTATAATCACGACGGGAAGTTTTTCGTCAATCAGCGCGTTTGGTCCGTGTTTCATCTCGCCCGCCGGATAACCTTCGGCGTGGATGTATGAAATTTCTTTAAGTTTCAACGCGCCTTCGAGTGCAACCGGAAAATTTATTCCGCGTCCAAGATATAGAAAATCCTGCGAACGGAAAAATTCTTTCGAGAGTTCTTCAATCGTGTCGGCATCGCTTAAAATTTCTTCGATCTTTAATGGTAGTTCGATCAATTCTTGCGCGTGTTTTTTGACTTGTTCTTCCGATAATTTGCCGCGCAATTCGCCGAGATAAAGCGCGAAAATGTAAAGCGCGATGATTTGCGATGTAAATGCTTTGGTCGAAGCGACGCTGATTTCCGGTCCGGCGTGCGTCAAAATTGTGCCGTCGGCTTCGCGTGTAATCATCGAACCTTGCACGTTGCAGATTGCCAAAACTTTGCATCCGGCTTGCTTTCCTTCGCGCATTGCGGCAATCGTGTCAGCGGTTTCGCCCGATTGCGAAATAACAATCAATAAATCGCTTTCGTCCAAAACCGGATTGCGATAACGAAATTCCGAAGCATAATCAACCTCGACGGGAACTCGTGCCAATTCTTCAATCATATATTTGGCGGCAGTTCCGGCGTGCCACGATGTTCCGCAAGCGGCGATTTTGATTGAACGAACATTTTTAAAATCTTCTTCGGAAATGTCCATCTCGTCAAGATAAACTTTGCCTGTGTCGAGCGAAACACGACCGCGCACGGTGTCGCGGACAGCGCGTGGCTGTTCGTAGATTTCTTTGAGCAAGAAATGTTTGAAACCTCCTTTTTCCGCCATAATCGGGTCCCAAGTGATGCGTTGTTGTTTCGGTTCGACCACATTGCCATCGTAATCCGTAACGCGCACCGAGTCTTTCGTTAAAATTGCAATTTCCTTTTCGCCCAAGTAAAAAACGTCGCGGGTATGTTGCAAAATCGCGGGAATATCCGACGCGACAAAAAATTCGCCATCGCCCAAACCGATGACAACCGGCGGACCTTCGCGGACGGCGATAATTTTGTCAGGTTCGTCCGCCGAAATGATTGAAAGCGCGAAAATTCCGCGTAATTGCTGAACGCTTTTTCGCACCGATTCTTCAAACGACAAACCCTCTTTTTGATATTCTTCAATCAGGTGCGCGACGATTTCCGTGTCCGTTTCGGTTTTGAATTCGTGACCTTTTTCCTGTAAGGCAGTTTTCAATGTCAGATAATTTTCGATAATGCCGTTATGCACGACGACGATTCTGCCCGAACAATCACGATGCGGATGCGCGTTTTCCTCGGTCGGTCGTCCGTGCGTCGCCCATCGCGTATGCCCGATGCCGTAGGTTCCGTCAAGCGGGTGTAAGCGAATAGCTTCTTCGAGATTGCGAAGTTTGCCTTCAGCGCGGCGCAACGATAAATCGCAGTTTTCATCAACCACCGCAATTCCCGCCGAATCATAACCGCGATATTCCAATTTCCGTAAGCCGTCAATAATCAACGGCACAACTTGTTTATTTCCAACGTATCCAACAATTCCACACATAATTTTCTATCAAAATTTCAGGGCTAATTCTTCGACGTTTTTATTTTCGTAATCTTCAATCAAAACGCCGATAACTTCCATCAGCGAAGCCGACGGATGAGTTTCATCTTCGCCAACTTCACCAATCAATTTGTCCAACAACGAAACTAATTTTTCGTAGTTTTTCTCGTTATGCAGAACACAAATCGTGTTTTCCAAAGACAACCACGCCGTTAAAGTTTTTTGTGTATCAAAATTTGACATAGTTTCTAATCAACTTCCTCTAAAAATGGTTTATCAAATAATTCTGCAATCTGTTTGATTAAAATAACGCGATTCCACTCATCTGTAATTGTTAAAGTTTTTTCTCTCCCGTCAACTCCAATAGTTGCTTTTTCGGAAAGAAAGTTTTTGATTGTCGAAAGCAAAAATCCCGATTGTTTTTCTTGCCAACTTATTTTTTCTTGTCCTGAGCCACAAATTATTGACAGAGTTAGGTTTTGCAACTTTATGTTTAATGGATAAATACCGAGTTCATCCGATTTTCTCGAAAGTAAATTATCAAAGCCTAAACTCGATTCATCCAAAATTTTAGCGAAATTTTCATTAACTTTTAATCTATTTAAGGTGTCGGTAATAAGTAAAGTATTGCTTCTTGTATCAACTTCAACCGAACCTCTTTTTGAGAGCAAAGGTCGAAATAACAATAGAAAGTCTTTAGTTTTTTCATCAAGGTCGCAAGCATCTCCGTCACATTTGTTATTTGGAAGTTTGATGTTTGTGAGTTTAATAAATTTAGTTTCTAAATCAGACTGTTGGATTTGTGCAAAAACGGATGCGACACAAAAAGAAGCAAGAAAAAAGAAGCTGATTAAAATTTTCACTTTCATAAAATCGCCTTAAACCGAATGATAAACCTGCCAAACTGCAACTAAAACTGCTTCTTCTTCCAAACCCTCAAAAGCGGCTTTACGAAGCTCATCAGTATAATTTGAAATTGCGGAAAAAATTTCTTGAAAATCAACCGGCGTATCTGTGTAGATAAGATTGATGCGGTCAGCTATTATCTGCCCGAATTTTGAAAGATAATTGCCGTCGAGTCCGCGAACAATCGTGCAACCGCCGAAGGCAGAGGTAAATTCTTCAGCGAAAATCTGCAACAACTTTTGATAAACGGGTTTTGGTAACTCAGGCAAATAAACTTCAACCCTTGCTTTCGCGGATAGTGGCAATGAATTTATCTTTTCGTTTGTCAAATTCTTTTGTCCGCTTCAAAGATTCTTCCGCCGAAAGTTTCATCCGTTCGGGACGCTCGATTTTTATTTCTTTCACGACTTTTGCTTTTTTGGTCATAGCTTTTCACCTCGTCAAAACTAATTTTATCATAAACTTATTCGTGGGACGCTTCGACTGATTTTGTTTCTTCTTGTTCTTTTAAGTTTCGCTTTATTTTTGCCGGTGCGCCGACCACTAAAGAATCATTCGGGACATCTTTGGTAACAACCGAACCTGCGCCGGTAACTGCGCCGTCGCCGATTTTGACGGGCGCGACGAGCATTGTGTCCGAACCTATCCGCACGTTATTTCCAATGTTCGTCGCGTGTTTAGTTACGCCGTCGTAATTGCAGGTGATTGTTCCCGCGCCGATGTTGGTTTTTTCGCCGATGGTTGCGTCGCCTAAATATGTTAAGTGATTTGCTTTTGAACCGCGTCCGAGAATTGTTTTTTTGAGTTCAACAAAATTTCCGACTTTGGCTTTTTCCTCCATTTTTGCTTTGTTGCGTAAGTGTGCAAAAGGTCCGACGGTGCAATTGTCGGAGATTTCCGAATCGGTTATGACGCAGTTGTCCAAAATTTCAACGCCGCGTCCGATACGCGAATTGGTGATGCGCGTTCCTGCGCGGATGATGCAACCGTCGCCGATTATGCTTTCGCCTTCGATGGAAACATTCGGGTAAATAGTCGTGTCGCGCCCAATGTTTGCCTGTTCGCTGATGTATGTGGATTTTGGGTCAATAAAACTCACGCCGTAATCGAGCATCATTTTCGAGATTGTCCGACGACGCAAAACGCGCTCTAAATCGGCGAGTTCAAGCCGATTGTTGATGCCTGAAACTTCTCTCGCGTCCGTGTGATTATAAAGCGAAACGGCTTCGCCCGCATCGCTGAGAAGCGCAGGAACGTCGGTCAGATAATATTCGCCCTGCGAATTATTGTTTTGCACACTAGACAAAGCAGCGAAAAGTTTTTTCGTGTCGAAACAATAAATTCCCGAATTTATTTCGTTAATTTGCCGCTGTTCTTGGCTGGCATCTTTTTGTTCGACGATTTTATCAAAAATTCCGCCGTCGTCGCGGACGATGCGCCCGTAACCACTCGGATCGTCTAATTTTACCGTTAAAATCGTGCAAGCCGCGCCTTTGCCGCGATGGGCGCGATGTTGTTGGACAAGCGAGGCAAGCGTTTCGGCGCGAATCATCGGCACATCGCCCGAAAGTATCAAAAGTGTCGAGTCTTTATTTTCCAAAAACTCACGCGCCGAATTAACCGCATCGCCCGTGCCGAGTTGTTCTTTTTGCCAAACAAATGCGGCGTGGTCTTCGTCCAATTCTTCCAAAACAGCCGTTTTGACATCTTCGCCTTGATGCCCGATAACGACATAAATTTTGCGCGGCGCAAGTGCCGTCGCCGTGCGGCAAACGTGATTTATCAATGGACGACCATCAATTTGATGCAAAACTTTTGCCAGATTTGACCGCATTCGCGTGCCAAGTCCGGCGGCTAAAACCAGAACGTCAAGCATCGTTTGTTCATTGGAAAGATTATCCATAAGTTAAAATTCAGAGTTACGCATTTATGCCTGATTTACGCCGAAATCAAAACTCTCTGTTGTGTTTGTAATGCACACAGCAAAACGACTTGCGCCAATTTTTCGGGATTGTGGCGCACTTTTTCATTTCCGTTTAACAGATTACCATAAACGATTTCCGCGCCTTCAATCGTTTCGGGCGAAATCGAATTTGCAATACCGATTTGCATTGCGCCTTCGTTTCGGTAACGCGCCAACTGTTTCTCGCTAATCGGAGAATTATTGAGGATAACAAAATCAAAATCAATTTCGGGCGCGTATTCCCGAATAATTTCGAGATGTCTTTTGGCGGAAAAACCGTCGGTTTCGCCCGGTTGTGTCATCAGATTACAGATAAATACTTTAACGGCATCAGATTCGGCAATCGCGTCGCCAACACCTTTTACTAAAATTGGCGGTAACAGACTTGTAAAAAGCGAACCCGGTCCGATGGTTATAATATCCGCATCATAAATCGCGGCTAATGCTTCGGGCAACGGATGACAAGTTTCCGGTTCGAGATAAAGCCGTCTTATCGAATTTCCGACCTTTGAGATGTTTGTTTCACCACGCACGATTGAGCCGTCAACAAGTTCCGCCGCCAGCCGCACATCTGAAACGGTTGCCGGAAAAATATGACCTTTGCTTGCCAAAATTTCCGATGAAATCTTGACCGCTTCGGCAAAATCGCCGGTTATTTCCGACAAAGCCGCGAGAAAAAGATTGCCGAAACTATGTCCACCGAGTTCGCCATTGCCACTAAAACGATGTTGAAAAAGTTTTGCTAAAAGATGCGAATCTTCCGAAAGTGCAACCATACAGTTGCGAATATCGCCCGGAGGCAACATTTGTAATTCATCGCGTAATCTACCCGAACTTCCGCCGTCGTCGGAAACGGCGACAATCGCCGAAAGATTTTCTAACCAAATAGATTCGATGTCGTGTGCCTTAACAAATCTTTTCAAACCCGACAAAAGAGTCGAAAGCCCGTTGCCGCCACCGATGGCGACGACGTTCAAGCCGAATGAATTTTGTGAAAATAAGTGATTCTTCATTTGTCTTTTAAGGGAATTTACTGCAAATATAGTAGGGGAAACAAGGCGAGAGTCTAATGTTTGATTATACAAAACATATTTTACTTTGGGTTAGCAAGCGCAATTGCCAAAACAAAGTTTAGCATTTTACTTTTTATTGAGCAATAATTATTTACAATCGGTAATTTCCGCGAGTTTTAAAATTTTTTACCGCTAAATGTTTGCCAACGAAAAAAAATACTTGAAGCGAAGGCATATCTTGTGCTAGATTAAAAATGTGGCGTGTCGCAGGACTCGCCCACAACTCGCAAAGCTATCCCAAAAAAAACGGTTTAAGAAGGCTTTACAAACTTCAAACCTCCTTTTTATCAAACATAACGAGAGAAGATTTCATGGCAGAAACGCCCATAGTTATACACGAATACCAGTTCCAAAAGATGAAGACCGTGCTGGCGCGGCTCTTAATCGAATGCGCCGCCCGCGTGGTGTTTTTGGTTGACCGCGATGGTCAACCAATTGCTTTCCACGGTGAAATCGGCGATATGGACACGACAAGTTTTTCGTCCTTAGCGGCGGGAAATGTGGCGGCAACTAGCAGTATGGCGAAACTTATCGGTGAAGATGTCTTTCCCGCAGTCGTCCACGAAGGCGAGCGCGAGAGCATTTACATCAGTGTTATCGGCAGAAGTTTGTTGGTTGTAGTTTTTGACGAGCGTTCAACGCTTGGCTTGGTAAAACTCCGAACCAAAAAAGCGAGCCACGAAGTTTCTTCGATTTTTGACGATGTTGTTCGTGATTCGGAAAAACAAAGAAATAGCGAAAATTCATTTTTCGCCCAAATTACTGACGACGATATTGACAGCCTGTTCAGTTGATTTTGGATTTCGGATTTCGGATTGGATAAGAGCAAGGTTTTATTCGGCTCAATTCAATTCTACTTTTAATCCAAAATCCAAAACCCAAAACCCAAAATAATTCTATGACTTTTATCAATTACGCTTCGCGCGAAATAAATTGCAAAATCGTTTATTACGGACCGGGCTTGTGCGGCAAAACGACAAATTTGCAATACATCTACGATTCGACCGCGCCGCAAGCTAAAGGCAAACTGATTAGTTTAGCGACGGAAACCGACCGCACGCTTTTTTTCGATTTTATGCCGCTCGAACTCGGCACCGTGCGCGGCTTCAAAACGCGATTTCATCTTTACACTGTTCCCGGACAAGTTTATTACGACGCTTCACGCAAACTTATTCTAAAAGGCGTTGACGGCGTTGTTTTTGTAGCTGATTCACAAGAGGAACGAATGGACGCGAACATCGAATCGCTCTATAATCTGGAAGAAAACCTCCAATCGCAAGGCTACAATTTGATGGACATTCCTTATGTTTTGCAACTCAACAAACGCGATTTGCCAAATGTCATCCCAACCGAAGAACTCGCTGCCGAACTACTTCGCAAAAGCGAACCGATTTTTGAAGCCACCGCGTCGCAAGGCGTTGGCGTGTTCGACACACTCAAAGCCGTTGCCAAACAGGTTTTGACCGAACTTCGTAAAGGCTAAATCAAGTATTAAGGCAGGTGTAAATAATAACTTATAACGGCTGTATCTGATAATTCCATTTCGGCAATATTTCATCAAACTTTATGGTCATAGTTTCTTTGAAATTATCGCTGTATTTTCTTCCTGTTTGATACACCTTTTCGTTTATCC
>JANOXW010000180.1:0-3799 GCA_031418635.1 Acidobacteriota bacterium | reverse complement strand
ACGAGTATCGTAAATTTGACAGACAAACAAATAAAGTTCGATTAGTTGATTTTCCATAGTAAGAAAATTCTACCAATCAACCAGTTTGTCTGTCTTTTCAACTACTGATTCGCATTAAAGCACCTTTAAAAAAACTAAGCGCACAGTATTCGATAAATGCGCTCAGTAAAATTATGTTGTTTTTCTGAAATGTATAACAAGGAATACTCCATTTCAATTCTTCCTCCAGTCCGCAGTCGAGAACGATTTTTCTCAATGTTTCTAATTCTGTGTCCCAATTGTGGACTTTACATTCGGGCGTATTCACTAACGGACAACGCCCGCAACCTGCCGTGAAATAGACATCAACTTTTGGATTCATTTTATTCATTTATTTTGTCTTTGTTATAAAATAATCCCAAGTTGCTTTGGCAATATCCGCAATTATTTTTTCATTAGTTGCGGCATCTTCTTTTGAATCGGTTACAAAAATGCTGATAAAAAAATATTGTCCGTTTGGTAAAAAGACGATTCCAATATCGTTGACGGCGGCGGTAACTCCGGTTTGTTTATTTACTCCCGAAGAACCTGTTTTGTGCGCGACAATAGTATTTTCGGGCAATTGCTCTTTTAGACGGTTTTTACCCGTTGCCGTTTCCCGCATTACTTTCCAAATAAAATCATAACTTTTTTGGGAAAGCAGTTTTTTCTTACTGTCATAAAATGCTTTCAAAACTTTGTTGGCAGCTTTTGGAGTCGTCCAATTTTGAAACTGTAAATCCCAATTAGCTTGTTGTTGCTCTTCATTAAATTTTATGGCGACATCTTTGAATTTATTTTTTACAAAGTAATTTTCAACTGCCGAAGCTCCGCCAAGTAACCTTAACAAAATTTCACAACCAACATTATCACTTGCGGAAATTGTATATTCTAAAATCTCGGAAATTGTGAGCGTTGCACCATCGGGATATTCATCTCTGATTGGACTGTAAAGATCGGGCAAGAAGTCTTTTTTCTGAATATCTATTTTTTGGTCAAGCGAAAATTTACCTTTATCAATTTCGGAAAGCATAAACAAGCCGATATGAAATTTAAAGACACTTTGCATCGGGAAATGTTTTTCGCCGTTGATTAATATTTTGTTTTTTCCTTTATTATCAACAATTGAAACTCCGACCACAGCTTTTTTGGAAGTAATAATCTGCTCTATTTTTTGTCGCAAAGCACCTTTGTTTTGAGCAAATGTTTGGTTAGTAAAAAATAAAAGCAGTATTGCCGTTAAGTAAAATAATTTAGTCATTGTCTTTAAAACAGTCGCCAAACCGATGCCGGCATAATATATTTCTTAGTTTTCCGTTAGTTTACAGCTTACAATCCAATAATATATCAGGTTTGTAAAATTGATGTCAGCTGCAATTCTCGACAATTTTTGAACGAGAAAGTCATTTGTCGGAAAGTTTTTTAGTACCAAGTGAGATATTTCATCTTCAAGTTTTCTGGTCTGAAAAGTATAGCCTTGTTTATCTGTTTTTGTAATTTTATTAAGGTCGTGGTTATTTTCTTCAACCGGATTGCCGTCAATAAAAACAATTTTTCCGCCCGGTTTAAGAAAGCCTTTTACTCGGTCAATAAACTTGTCGAGGTCTTGTAGTAAAATGTGAATCCAAATAAAACCATCTTATATCTTTGATTTCAACAATTTATATTTTATATAACAAATGTGCGGTTTGCACGGTTTATAAATTCTGAATGCATAAAATCAAAAAATTGCAGCCGCCTCTAGGATACGATATTTACTACATTAGAATAGTTAATGTATATGGTCAGTTTTTTTGATGAGCGGTTTGAGCGTTTTGTGTTGACACATCATTTAGTTAGTGATAGTGTCAGCTATAAGTTGTATGACCAAAATAACAATTTATTTTTCAAAAATATAAAGTTTTACTTCAAGCAATCTGCTTGAAATAAAAGCTGATTATTAGCGACCAATCGTAGGAAGAAATAAGTTGTGTTTCTATTTTTTGACTTAATAGAAACTTTCGTTAGCAACATGGGCAAACTTGCATTATCAGATTGCCGAAAAAGTTTTTCATATTGACAGGTAAATGTTCTAAAAAAAACTAAGAACTAAGGAGATTTAATATGTTATCTACATTTCTAGGGTCGGTGGTATTGGCATTTTCCACCGGTTTAATAACCGCAGAGCAAGTTGGCATATTGCCGATGATTGTTAATTTTACATTTTTTGTTGCGTATATTTCGATGGGAGCAGCGTTTGTGTTTTTTATTTCACAAAGAAATAGTGTTGCTCTCGAATACCGCACAGCTTTAACGATTTCAGCACTGATTGTTGGTGTTGCAGCCTTTCACTATTTTTATATGAAAGGTTTGTATTCAGACACAACTTTGCCTCTTTTGGTGATGAATGGGGCTGATTACGCCAAGATTACGCGGGATTCGTTTTTTGGAATTATCAACTTTCGTTATATGGATTGGTTGATTACAACTCCGCTTTTGGTGGCAAAAATTCCATTGGCAGTTGCTGCCGGTCGCAGGGTTGGCAAGGTTGTTATCTATTTGATTTTAGCTGATTTGTTGATGATTGTTGCCGGATTTATCGGTGAACAATATGTTGCCAATACAGGAATGCACTTGTTATGGGGAGCAATTTCAACAATCGGTTATGTAGCAATTGTCTATTTTCTTTTCACAACTGTCAAAGAAATGGCAAAAACTGCTGAACCCGAAGAGCGATGGGCAGTTAAGTGGATGTCTATGTTTGTTATAACAGGCTGGGGAATTTATCCAATCGGATATATGATTCCTTCGCTTTTACCACAACTAGACCTTAACATCGTTCACGCGGTTTACAATTTGGGCGACCAAATCAACAAAATTGGTCCCGGCATTATTATCTATTTAGCTGGAGCTCAATTACTTGCCAGACGACAAAGAGAAAACGGAACTTCAAGTGTTCCGGCAGGCGAGTTTGCAACAGCAAGCTAACGTAGTTTCCGAATCCGGAGTTCACCTTTTTGAAAGTTTTAATCTCAAATGTGAACTTCGGAAAAGGTTTAAGACCACACGCATACTGTAAATCAGGAGAAACTGTGAAAACTACCAACATTTTAATACTTGGGGCAGGTTGCGCCGGAACTTCTTTGGCTCATTATTTAGAGTCATTTGGATATGTAGGTAAAGTAGTTTTAATTGATAGTCAAACAGATTTTAACCGTGAGCAACGCTGGTGCAGTTGGTCAACATTACCCGAATCATTTCAGTCTTTAGTCAAACAAAGCTGGCAAGAATGGACGGTTTGCGATGAAAAGAAGCAGATTGTTAAAAATTCAAAACGATTTTCTTACCAGCAGATTTACGCACCCGATTTTTTCAGGCACTTTCATTCAGATTGGCAAAACGCACAAAGTCAGATTGAAATGAGTTTGGGCGAAAAAGTTTTACAAGTTAATGACCAAGAAAATTGCGTAGAAGTAATTACCAACAAACAAACTTGGCAAGCTGATCTGGTTTTTGATGCCCGACATCAAGGTAGTCCAAACCTAAAAAAATCACTTTCGGCAAAAAGCATCTATTTGCATCAAACATTTCTTGGTTGGACAATCAAATTCCCCGAAAAAAAATTTAACCGGAAAAATGCAACTTTGATGGATTTTCGCACTAAGCAAACGGATGGCATCAACTTCATTTATGTTTTGCCTTATTCAGAAAGCGAGGCTTTGGTTGAAAGCACTTCGTTTAGCCAAAACTTACTCAATCGTAGTGGTCATTTTTCAGCCCTAAAAGAATACATTGCCCAAAA
>JANOXW010000179.1:0-2351 GCA_031418635.1 Acidobacteriota bacterium | reverse complement strand
TGCCGAAATCGGATTGTCGGTTTGTTTTGAGATGATGACATCGAGATTGATGCCTTGCTCATCGTCGGGATATTTAACTTTTTCATTAAAAGTGAGTGTATGCACGCGATTAGAGCCAACCTCCCGTGAAAGGTTCGGAATCATCTTCGATAAATTTTACAAATGGAATTTTTACGCCTGCTTGACGAGCCTTTTCAACAATCGGGCGCGGATCATTGCCGGCACCGATGAATCTATTTCCGTCCAAAATAATCCATTTGCCGATGTATTTGTTCCGATTTTCTTTCAGCCATTCGTTCGATTTGCTCAAATCAACTTTTTCCGAAACCGTGCGAACTTGCGGCGCAGAACCATTTCCGTTCGTTTCATTCGCCACCGCTTCCAAATAATTTTCCACCGAAACGCCGTTCGATTTCGCCTCAAACAAAATCTGCCGCGCCACTTCGGAAGATAAATTTTCGATTGGACTAATCACGATTGAATTGTATCACCAAAGGCGAATGAATCTACAACAAACCTGTTACACAACAAATTTGTTATAAAAACTTCAATTAAAATTCGCCGAGTTCTTCAAGAATTTTCTTTTCCAGTTTGTCGCCTAACCAAAAACCTGCGACATTTTTCAAATCATTCAAAACTTCGCGCACTTCTTCGATAATTCTTTCTTCTTTCGCCTTTATCAAAACACCGACCAAACCGACGGTTTGCAAACCTTCCTGACGCGCAATGTTCGTGCCGATTCGTTCATCCATCAAAAGCAAATCGCAGTTTATCTCCAAAGCCAAAGCGATAGCTTGCGCTTCGCCTTCGTCAATATTTATTTGAAGCGTTTTGACTTTTTGCAGGTTTGACGGCGCGGTAACTTTAATCCATTCCGCCGTTTCGTATGCACTCAAATCCTTGTCAAATTGTTTAAGCGCACGAATCTCCGAATCAACGGCAGACGGAATAATAATTTCGGTAAAAAGTTTTTGGAGAATGTCGAGGCGTTCAATCAAAATCAGATTGGAAACAGGCGAAGTGTCGGAAACAATTATCATTTGATTAAACCGATGGTCTGCAAATCGCGCTCATAATCTTCTTCGCCGTAATGCACGGGAATTTCGCGTTTTGCCAATTCCTTCTGAAATTCAAACTGATGAAGCCCCGCCAATTTGCTCGCCTGTCCGAGCGTGAGTTTTTCTTCTTGAAATAAAATAAGCGCGACTTTCAACAAAATATCTTTCGCGGAAAGTCCCGATTGCGTGATAACTTGGTCTGGAATTTCGACTATCATAGAAGAAAACTATATCACCAAAGGCGAATGAATATACAACAAAACTACTGCACAACAAATTTGCTGTAAATTAACCTGATGCAAAATTTGTTACTCAACCTCAGAAGATAAATTTTCTGAGGTTTCCCCTTGTTCATTTGAAACCATTTCACCTGCACGTCTGGCATCTTTATCTTTAAAAGCCTCTTGTAAAAGTTTGGAAACAGATGATGACCTTTTCTTTCTTTCATTTGGAACAACATAAATTTCGTGCAAAATAACTTTCAGTGTTTCCAAAAAAAGTTTCAAGTGACGGTTGTCCCATTTATCCCAAGATTGTTCGTGAACTTTATCGCTGGTCATATCCTTAATATGAGAAAGCACATCAAAAAGATCAGGGGCAATTTCTGGGAATTTAGTTTTTAAGAATTTAATGCGTTCTTCGTAATTATCTCCTTCAGCTTTTTCGAGAATCGTTAACTCGTAAATAGCTTTTCTTGTGCAAGCGGAAGCACCTGTTAGATAATTCATCTTCACACAACCTTCTGCTTCGGTAATTAACTCACGAATAATTCTTGGTATTCGAGAATCAATTGTAAAAAATGAAGTTGGAACTGAATAAAAAACATGCTCATCTAAATCAGAACTAATATTATTATTACCATATTGCTGAGATACATCTGTGTAACAAAGGTGCATTGAAATTTTATTACAGCTTGAACATACGACAAAGTAGACATAACAAACTTTATTATTAGACCAGTTGAACTCAGTTCGTCCTTTTACTCTGTAAGCAACATTCCTACGATTACAGAAAGGACAATTGTAAACGTAGTTATCAATGAAGTATTTTGTATCTAAATCTGAACGGTCTGACATATTACCTCCAAAAACTATTGAAATAACATCTAAATTTTCACCAAATAAAAAAGGGTAAGAACAAGTCTTACCCCAACAAAATCTTGCTTGTAAATTCTATTCTGCTCTTGCCACCGCCGTTGAGGATTTACCTTCCGTTTTATCTAGAACTATGCGGGCATCTTCGAGATTTTTGGTTTTCTCGAAAGTTTTATCGGCGCGTTCCGTGTGCATCGCA
>JANOXW010000178.1:0-2768 GCA_031418635.1 Acidobacteriota bacterium | reverse complement strand
GAAGGCAGTGCATTTGTGCGTTCCTTTGACAAAACAAATGTGCAGGACGCATACACTTTGCGCTGTATGCCGCAAGTTCACGGCGCGTGCCGCGACGCGATTGCCTACGCCGAATGGGTGGTCAATATCGAACTCAACGCCGTTACGGATAATCCGCTTATTTTTTGCGACGAAAATTGCGAAAATATTGATGTTA
Source organism: Acidobacteriota bacterium (assembly GCA_031418635.1). Classification (GTDB taxonomy): domain Bacteria; phylum Acidobacteriota; class Blastocatellia; order Pyrinomonadales; family Pyrinomonadaceae. Next base: position 2,572 of record JANOXW010000178.1, on the reverse strand, counting down.
TTTCAGGCGGCAACTTTCACGGCGAACCGCTGGCGTTGTCAATGGATTATTTGGCGATTGCTTTGTCAGAACTTGGAAATATTTCGGAAAGACGCATTATGCGCCTGACCGACGAATCTTCAAACGCGCACGTTTTGCCGGCGTTTCTGACGGAAAATGGCGGATTAAATTCGGGCTTTATGATTGTTCAATACACGGCGGCGGCACTTGCGACGGAAAATAAAATCTTGTCGCATCCAGCTTCGGTTGATACGATTCCGAGTTCGGCAAATGTCGAAGACCACGTTTCGATGGGCGTAACATCCGCGCTGAAACTGCGGCAAATCGCCGAAAATCTCGAACAAATTTTAGCGTTGGAACTTTTTTGCGCGGCACAAGGCATTGATTTTCGCAAAAAGCAAATCGGCGCGGAAAAATCGTTGGGCAAAGGAACAAACAAAGCCTATAATTTGATTCGCCGACAAGTTCCGTTTATCGAGAAAGATTCGTATATGAAAAATTATATCGAAGCGGTGCGGGAACTTGTGGCAAAACAGAAAATTTGAAAATGAACAAGGAAACAGACAGATTTTTATTGAACTTGTTTTCTTTTACCTCTCTTGCCGTGATGATTGACGTATTTTTTCGGTCTGCCATATCCATCAAAGGCTTCGATTAAAGTTCCACAACCGCATTGGCACAGTATTGTGGATTTAGGTTTAATGGGTCGCAGATGAAGTTTCATATGACATTCTCGACAGAGTGTTTTCCCATTATCTATATCTAATCTTAATTCAGGAAAATCTTTGTAAGATTTAATATGATGCGCGGCTAAACCTTTTTCGTATTTTTTACAGATTTTTTGACAATCTTGGCAAGTATAATTATCACGAGTAAGAACGCTGTTTCGCCATTGGAGGTAAGCTGTGTCTTTAAAGCGTTCCCAAGGCTTACCGCCTTTCCATTTATAGTGTTTATCGCCTTTAGTTTTACCTTGATTGCTTTGACTTATTTTATTTCTAGTTTCGGCAGACAAAGATTTGCCTAATCTTGCTTTGGAGAGTTTGTTTTTTGATTCTTGGGATAAAACGCGATTAGTTGCTCGTATTGTTTGTATTGTGGAAACGTAGGTTTTGCTTTTTTTGATGCCGAGACGAGAAGCGCGTAATTTAACAGCATCTTCGGTTAGGCAAAATGTTTTTGCCAGTTCTTTGTTAGGAGTATCAGGATATAATAGCTTAAAAAGTTTTATATTAATTTGCCAAGCGTCGTATAAAAGGAGTTAAAATGCAAGAAACATTTACTAAATTTGCTAAATTGGTATCGCATTTTTCAGGTCGGATGAGTGCCACTGTAATTGCCTTTTTGACCGTAATAATTTGGATTATCGGTGGTTTTATTGTCGGTTTTTCATCTGATTATCAAATGTATATCAATACCGGCACGACAATCATTACATTTTTGATGGTGTTTTTGATTCAAAACACACAAAACCGCGATTCTGAGGCAGTTCAGATTAAACTGGACGAAATTATTCGCTCTATTAAAGGCGCGGGAAATCAATTTTTGGATTTGGAAGAATTGGGCGAAAAAGAATTGGACGAAATTCGTGAAAAGTATCTGAATTTAGCCAAAGAAGCGAGAGATAAATTAACCTGAGTCTTGATTAGAAATAAAACAGAAATAGCACGCCGATTTTACTGATTTAGCGGATTTGCGTTGACTATTTCAAATAGATTTTCGGCGCATTTTCAAATAATTATCAAAAAAAATCCGTGAAAATCTGTTCTACCGGCGTTTATCCGCGTGCTATTTTCTAGTTTGATTTTCAATTCAAGACTGAGGTTTAATTAGACAAAAAAGAAGCGCAGACAAAATAGCATCTTACTCAATAATTCGACTGCAAAAACAAATAAATGGTTAAATTTGAAATCCAAGAAAATGTGCTTTTAGCTGAATTTACAACCTTCAAAATCGGCGGCAAGGCGCGTTTTTTTGTGCGGGCAACGGGCGAAACGGAAATTGTCGAAGCGTTGAAGTTTGCCGAGCAAAACGATTTGGAAGTTTTTATACTCGGCGGCGGAAGTAATGTTTTGATTGCTGATGAAGGCTTTGACGGTGTGGTTTTGCAGATTGCGCTCAAAGGTATTTCGGCTTTGACGGAAAAAGATGAAGCTATTTATGTAACGGCGCAGGCAGGCGAAGATTGGGATGAGTTTGTCGCATTTTGTGTCAAAAATAATTTAGCCGGAATTGAATGTTTAAGCGGCATTCCGGGTTTTGTCGGCGGAACGCCCGTGCAGAATGTCGGGGCTTACGGACAGGAAGTTTCCGAAACAATCGAAAGTGTGCGCGTGTTTGACCGCAAAAACAAGGAAATTCTTGAACTGACTAATGACGATTGCAAATTTGCTTATCGCACGAGCATTTTTAATAAAATTGAAAAAAATCGTTTTGTCGTTTTAGCGGTAAAATACGCATTGAAAAAAAACGGCGCACCGAAAATTGTCTATCAAGATTTGCAAACATTTTTCGGCGACAAAAAACCGACATTGACGGAAACTCGCCAAGCCGTTCTCAAAATTCGTTCCGA
>JANOXW010000177.1:0-3418 GCA_031418635.1 Acidobacteriota bacterium | reverse complement strand
ATCGTAATTGTCATAATTTTTTACCTAAAACGAATTATAGCAAAATCGTTAGTATTTAATAATTCACCTTAACGCAAACATTCTTCTCCTCCGTAAAAAACTTCAACGCCTCAAAACCGCCTTCACGCCCGACACCTGATTGTTTCATTCCGCCGAATGGTGTTCGCAAATCGCGTAAAAGCCAGCAGTTTATCCAGACAATTCCCGATTCGGTTTTTTCGGCGACGCGGTGAGCGCGGGAAAGATTTTCCGTCCAAATCGTTGCCGATAAACCGTATTCGACGCTGTTGGCGTATTTTAAGACTTCTTCTTCGGTGTCAAAAGGCGCGATTGTTACAACGGGACCAAAGATTTCTTCTTGATTCGTGCGGCAATCGTGGGCGAGATTTTCGATGATTGTGGGAGCGATAAAATAACCGTTTTTGCAACGTCCTTCGAGATTTACTTGATTTCCGCCAAGCAAGATATTTCCGCCTTCTGTTTTTGCCAAATCAATATATGAGAGAATTTTTTCCAAATGCGGCTGTGAAACAACCGCGCCTATATTGGTTTCCGTAGAGAGAGGATCACCGATTTTTAATTTGGAAACTTTTTCGACAAAATCCGTTTTGAACTTTTCATAAATCGGTTTTTCTACAAAAATGCGCGAACCGCACAAACAAATTTGACCTTGATTTGAAAATGATGAGCGAACTGTTGTTGCAAGCATTTCTTCATAATCGCAATCGGCAAAAATTATATTCGGATTCTTGCCGCCTAATTCTAAAGACAATTTTTTGAACTTCGGCGCGGCTTCGCCTGCAATCCATTCGCCTGTTTTTGGGCCGCCCGTGAATGAAATCGCTTTTACATCCGTGTGCTGAACAATCGCCGCACCCGCTTTTGTGCCGAGTCCGTGAACGATATTCAAAACTCCGTCGGGCATTCCGGCTTCGATGCAAATTTTCGATAAAAGATAAGCCGTCATCGGCGTAATTTCCGAAGGTTTTGCCACGACGCAACAGCCTGCCGCCAATGCAGGCGCGATTTTCCAACTAAACAAATAAAGCGGCAAATTCCAAGGCGAGATGCAGCCGACCACGCCAAGCGGTTGGCGCAAAGTGTAATTTATCGCTTGTCCGACGGTTTCGTGCGCTTCGGTTGCCGTGTGCATCGCGCCCGTGGCGTAAAATTTGAAATTGGAAACGGCGCGTGGAATATCAACCATTTTTGCCAAACTTTTCGGTTTGCCATTGTCAATACTTTCGGCTTCCGCCAAAAAATCCAAATCGCGTTCAATCAAAGACGAAACGCGCATTAAAATATCGTGTCTTTCTTCCGCCGACATTCTCGACCAAAGCGGAAAAGCATTTTTCGCGGCTTCCACTGCTTTTTCAACATCGCGTTCATCAGAATCTGGAATCAGCGAATAAACTTCGCCGATTGCCGGATTATAATTGTCGAGATAATTATTCGATTCGGGTTTTACCAACTGACCGTTTATGTAATTTTCGATTGTTTGCATCATTTTTATTGTAAAACATAGATTACATTTTTTGGAAACAAACGGATTTGGCAGAATAGATGATAATGAGTTTTGTTGTCGGCTTGTCTATCGAACTAAATAAAACTCCGTCTGTCGCGGGCGGAAAAATTCATAACCTTTTTCCGTCATAAACGCATCATCTTCGCCCATAACCGTTACTTTTTGATTATTCCATTCGGCAACTTGAGTGGAAGTGTTCAATTCAATCGAAGTATAAGAACCGAGTCGCAGACGTTCCGCGCCGTCGCCGATTGATGCCCGGCGAAAATCAATTGCCGCGCCGAGTCCGTGTCCTTGCGTGCCAATCGGATGTGAGTAGATCATCGCTTCGATATTTTGCCGTTTCATTTCAGCCATCGCCGCATCATAGACTTCTGCGCCGGTCATTCCCGCCCGTGCAACCGCAAAAATCGTATCTTGCAACCGATTCGTATTTTTCAAAGCCTTTTTCAAACCTTCGGGCGCGTCTTTTTCGCCTTTTTGCAAAATGTAGGCGTGTTTCTGCCAATCGGTTGACAGTCCCATATAGTTCAAGCCGAAATCAACGTGAATTAAATCGCCGCGTTCCAAAACCAAACTTTCATCGGCAACGGCGAGAAATTGTTGCGACGTATTATTCGATTTTGCCCGTCGCTGCACACGCAAATCAGGCTGAAACCAGACAGATAAGCCGAGATTATTAACCTGCTGTAAAAGCCACCAACGCACATCTCCGACGGTCGTTTTGCCCGGCGTGATGACTTCATTTGAAAAGGCACGGCGCGTCAAAACATCGGTCGCTAAAACCGCCTTTCGATAATGTTCGAGTTCTTCAGGGATTCGCGTGTCGAGAAAATCGGCAATAAATTTTCCGCCCGAAATAAAGCGCGATTCGTATTCTTTACCGAGCGCGTCAGCCAAAAATTTATAAGCGTCGTGCGTGAGTCCGTCAGATTGACCACGCCCGCCGCCGATATTCAAAGCGATTGTTTTCGGATCGCGTTCTTCGACAATTTTTTTAATCGTTTCCGCCGTTTTATCTCTCGACGGAACAATTAAAGTATAATGATTTTTCAGACGTTCTTCTTCATAACGCACGACGGCAAATCTTTCAAGCGTTTTTCCGTTATCGGCGAAAATAAAAAAATCGCGTCGCCCGACAATCGGAATCGGCGGCACGATTGATTCAGTTATCGGATCAGAATGAAATTCCTCGTTGACGACAATCCACATCGAAACGCCGTGTTTCCGCATCATCGGCAAAAGCATCGTGTCAAAACGCTTCTTCAACCACATTTCGCGGACATCCATCTGCTCTCGCAAAGAAAGAAGTTTTGGCATCGGCGGAATTTTTTCATCAGACTTGTTTTGAGCAAAAGCAAACGTCGAAATGACGACTAACAAAATAAGCGATAAAATCACGCTCGGTAGATATTTTTTCATATATTTTATTTCAACGGCACAGGTTCAGCTCTAGCAGTGTTCGACTTTTCGATTAGCCAACGCCCGTCAACTTTTCGCAAAATATAGCTGACAAAATACGGTCCGACCTTTTTAGTTTTGAGCAGAGTTCCGTCTTTCCGATATTCGACGATAAACCATTTCTCTAATGTTTTGACGACGGCAAAATCATTCGAGTTATTGATGTCCACATTTTGAAACTCGAATTGCTCCGGTTTCGTTTCTTTTCCGTAATACCTTCCTTCATCTATCAATCTTTGAACGCCTTTGCGGACTTCTCGAATGTCGAAATCGGCATTAAAATCAGTATCCGGCAACCAGTATTTGGTGAGTTGCACTTCGTCAAACTCCGTCGGATTTTCGTATAAAACCAACGATTCAAACTTTTGCGAATCTTCCACCACACGCCTTATTTCCTGTTCATCGTTGTTCGCCAACCGATTCCAAGCCGTC
>JANOXW010000176.1:0-3532 GCA_031418635.1 Acidobacteriota bacterium | reverse complement strand
GAGATTTAAAGATTTTGACGAAACCAGCGCGTCAATTTTTATGTTTGGTATCAAATCTTCTTCCGATAAATTCTGTGCCGCGTGTTCATTCAACTTTTTTCGCAATTCATCAATGTTTTCGCCTTTGATAGTCATTCCAGCCGCCGCCGCGTGTCCTCCGTATTTTTCAAAAAGTTCGGCGCAGGAATCCATTCCGTTGAGCAGATGATAATTTGAGATGCTTCGCGCACTGCCGTGTCCGATGCCGTCTTTGAGCGAGATGACGATTGACGGGCGATGGAGTTTTTCGCTGATTTTCGATGCCGCCAAACCGATTACGCCCTGATGCCAACCGTCGCCGGCGACTACGGCGAAATGAGCCTGCTTTGCGCTTCCGCCGTTGCTCACATATTCGAGTAGAGCCTTTTGCAAAATATCAATCTGAACTTTTTGGCGTTCACGGTTTTTAGTGTCGAGATATTCGGCTAATTCACGCGCTTTTTCAAAAGTTTCGGCTTCAAAAAGTTCGACAACGTGCCGCGCCGCGTCCATTCTGCCCGCCGCATTTATTCTCGGTGCGATGCGAAAACCGATGTGATAACTCGTCATTTCGCTATTACATTCGGCGACTTCCATCAACGCCCGCAAGCCGAAATTATGCGCTTTTTGCAAATCTTTTAAGCCAATCGAAACAATAGCGCGATTTTCGCCCGTCAATTTCATCACGTCGGCGATTGTACCGATAGCGACGACTTTGAGAAAACCTTTGACAATATTTTCGCGTCCCTTTTCTCTAAGAAGTGCGTGAGCTAATTTAAAAGCAACACCGACACCCGCAAGATTTTTATCGGGATATTCGCAACCCGTTTGATTCGGATTGACCATCGCCACACATTCGGGATTTCCTTTAATTTCATCGGACAAATGATGGTCGGTTACGATGACATCCAAGCCGTTTTCTTTCGCCCACGCCAACGGCTCAAAAGAGCGCGTTCCTGTATCAACGCTGATAATTAACGAATAACCTTTTTCTTTTGCCTTTTCGAGATATTCCTTGTTGAGTCCGTAACCTTCGCTGAAACGATGCGGAATGTGAAAGCCGGTTTGTGCGCCGAGAATCTCTAAAGCCTTTCGCAAAACCACCGTTCCGGTCGTGCCGTCAACATCATAATCGCCCCAAATCAAAATCTTTTCTCCCGTTTCGATTGCCTTCAAAACACGCGCTGACGCTTCTTTCATTCCCTTTAACAGATTCGGTTCGTGCAAATCTTCGTAGGAAGGATTGAGAAATTTATAGGCGGATTCTTCGGTTTCGTAACCGCGTGAAATAAGCAAAGCGGCAACTATCGGCGAAACTTTGAGTGCATTTGCGAGATTTTTTACTTCATCGTGATTGTGTTTTTGGATTGTCCAACGCTTGTTCATTTTTTTCGAGTTTCAAATGTTGAGAGTTTATCATTTTTCTTTTGGCGCATTGTAGCCTTTGCGGGTTCTGATATTAAGATTTGGACGCGCCACTCGTAATTCAATCGCCCGCCATTTGCCGTCTTTCACGGTGTTTAAAGGCTGATAGCCGAGTGTGTATTGAACGCCGAGTTCTTCGACAATGTTCTTGAAAGCCTCGCGCATCGCCGTGCCGCCGGGTGTCGGAATAAAAAATCCGCCGGTTTTTTCGGCGAAATGTTTCAAAACGCCTTGATTTTGCAATCGGTCATTTCCGCCCGTATTTAACGCTGACATATCAACCGTGTAAATCGTCGCATTTGCCATCAAAGCGGCTTTCAAGGCTTTGTCGGCGGAACTTCCGCTTCTCGTGTCGGCGCCGTCGGACAGCACGATAATCGCCCGCCGTTTTTCGCTCCGTTTTTCGAGTTCTTGCGCGGCTTTGTAAATCGCGTCGTTCAAAACCGTGTAACCGTAAGCCTTCAAATCGAATACTTTATCGGAAATATCGCGGCTGTTAGAAAAATCCTGCACAACAGAAACTTTTGTATCAAAGTTGTAAATCGCCGTCATATCGTCGGAACGCAAACCTTCGAGAAAATTTATCGCCGCTGACCGTGCCAACGAAACACGCGCTTCCATACTGCCGGAAGTGTCGAGCAAAATGATTGCCGCAAACGGTGTTTTTTCGGCTTCAAAAAAATCGATTTTTTGTTCCTTCCCGTCCTCGAAAATCTTGAATTGTAGTTGTTTTAAGCCTCGCGCCGGTTTGCCGACGGCATCTGTAATGGTTGCGTTGAGAACAACCGTTGACGAATCAACGATGATAATTTCATCGTCTTGGGCAATAGCGATTGTTAAAAAACAGAATAATAGAAAGAAAAAAAGCAAAAACGGGCGGAACAATGAAAAAAGATTTGGGATTGCTTTTGAAAAATAAATCATAGTGAATTATGAAACTTTGATTTCAGATTTCAAAGTTGAAACTGCTAATTTCTACCTTGACGAATAAATCGCACAAGTTTCAAAATCGCGTTAGAAGTTTCAATCGCCGATGCTGAAATGCTGTAACGAGTGGTTTTCTTCAATTCTTCAACCAAATTCAATGTATAATTTTGCAATCTTTTAAGAGCCGTTTGAGTTGATGCCGGACTTCCTTCATCATCATCGTCATCACCGCCGAGTTCGCTCCGAATTTTTTTCAAAGTTTTTTCCAAACGCTCTAGTTTCTTTTGGTCATCAGAAGTCAGTTGGTTGTTTTTGGAGTATGATTGTTCGAGTTCTTCGCTCAGTTGAGCGGCTTCTTCGCCGCGCATAATCAATTCTTCGTAATCTTTTTTTTCGCGGTCAATGCGACCTTTGGCAATTGTTTCTTTGACACTTTTCGGTAACTCTTCATTTCTCGGTCTGCCATTTCTGTTCGTAGCATCGCCCTGTGCTTTCACGCCGACGATTGCGGTGGAAACAAGAAATAAAGCAAAAATGAAGTGAAAAAATTTTAAACGCATTTCCTTAAAATAAAAATTATTGGTCTGAATCGGGCTGCTTATCGGGCGAAGTTCCCGTTATCAATTCAACCAATTTTTTCAAAAATTCATCTTCCGCCGCGCCCGTGCTTTGCAGGGTTGTCCACTCGGAACGCAACCCGTTTTCCGAACGACCTTCAACTTTCGATGTTACTGCAACATTATTTTGAATGCCGTCAATTGATTGAACTTCAACCGTTAATGTATAACGTCCGCGAGTCCACGGCGCATCGGAATTCGGCAAGACCGCATAACGATTGAGTTCGTTGCGCGTAATGACCGCGCCTTTGGCAAAAATATACGGTTGAGTAACAATTATTCCGTCTTTGAGCCGCGAAGCTGATTCGTCAATAATCAATTTTTGGTCTTTTAAAACGCTTAAAATTGTTTCAACCAAAACATCGCGCCGTGAATTTAACCGATACGGATTTGCCAATTGTCCGTTCACTTTTGTTTTTCCCTTGCCAAAATTTCGAGACCAACTAACATCATTTGAACGCTTAGTTGTATCTGTAGTCGCATCTTCCTTGATTTTTTGCGTTTGAGTATCAACACCCTTTTGAGTATTTTGAGCAAAAGCCGCA
>JANOXW010000175.1:0-2649 GCA_031418635.1 Acidobacteriota bacterium | reverse complement strand
GCCTGCTGGAAGAAAAAGGATTGTACTATGCCATGTGGCGTCAGCAGATTGGTGAAAGAAAAAATAAAATCAGTGTTGCTTAACAAAGGTCTGACCGTCACGGTCTGACCATCGTTCAAACCCTTAGTATATGAGCCTTTTTTCTTTTTTAGGATTGGGTGGCAATAAAGTAAAAGACGCTTTACGCCATGGAGCCATTGTAATTGATGTAAGAACACCGCAGGAATTTGCAGGTGGTGATATAGAAGGAAATAGGATAGTGCGCAACGCAATCCCGTTAAGTTAAGAAATACAAGTATTCAATGCTCAACATTCATTGTTCAACTCCTAAAGCCAATTTATTATCTTTTGCGGTTGTAGTATAACATTAACCTATTTTATGAATCTTTTTGAACTAACCAAAACTTTAATCAATATTCCGTCAATCTCGGAAAACGAAGAACAGGTCGGATTTTTTCTGCGCGATTATCTGGAAAATCTCGGTTGGACGGTTGAACTTCAGCCCGTTTCGCCAAATCAAAACAACGTCATCGCGTATCTGAATGAACGCCCGCGAGTTTTTTTGTCAACCCATATTGACACAGTTCCGCCGTTTATCGAAGCATCGGAAGATGACGAAAAAATCTACGGGCGCGGCGCGTGTGATGCGAAAGGCATTGTCGCTTCGCAGATTTTCGCGGCGGAAGAATTGCGAAAACAAAGCGTGAATGACATCGGTTTGCTTTACACAGTTGACGAGGAACAATCTTCGACGGGCGCAAAAGTGGCGAACACTCACCCGATTGCGACGAAGTGCGAATATCTCATCAACGGCGAACCAACCGACCTCGATTTGGCGATTGGCTCGAAGGGCGCGTTTCGCGTGCTTATCAAAACAACGGGCAAAGCCGCGCATTCCGCTTATCCCGAACAAGGCGATTCGGCGATTGAAAAACTGTTGGATATTTTGCAAGACGTGCGCGAAATCGAATTTCCCAACGACGAATTTTTCGGCGAAACAACCTGTAACATCGGAACTTTGAACGGCGGCTTAAAAATCAATATTGTCCCGCCAAACGCCGAAGCCGGTTTGCTGATTCGCCTGACCACGCCAAAAGAACCGATTCAAGAAATCTTGGAAAAAACAATCGGCAGACGCGGCGAACTTGAGGTTACGTCTTTCAGTTTGCCCGTGAAAATGCTTAAAGTCGAAGGATTTAAACAAAAAGTCGTGCGCTTTACCACCGACATACCGCATCTGCCGAATTGGGGAAAGCCTTTGCTTCTCGGCGCGGGTTCGATTCTTGATGCTCATACTTCACACGAATTCGTGTTGAAACGAGATTTGGAACAAGCGGTTGAACTTTATGTAAATCTAGTGAAGAAATTGCTTGGTTAGAAAAAAGAAAAGCGTGAACTTGAAAAATGTTTTCCAAATTCACGCTTTGCTTTAGGTTTTACTGAAACCGCGTGGCTGTTGTCGTCGCGCAACCTGTAAATAATAAATTGCCGTTTGGAGCGTAGACTTCCGCAGTTCCGGCTGACTCGTATCCATCGGCACTGTGATTTAGATTTGCCTCGTGACTGATAATCGTCCAGCCGGTAAAATTACCGCTTGCGTCAAAACTGAAAGACTTAAACTTGAAACGATAGGTATTTCCGCTGATATGACTCCAAACACCTTGTCCGGGCGTTTTCAGAGATTGTGAGATGCCGGATGTTGAATCGAGCGACGTTCCTCCGGACATAAATGTTCCGATTGACGCAAAAGTTCTGATTGCTGCGCCGGTTGAACAGTTGCGAATCGTTACCTGCACGTCCCACGTTCCTTCCAATCTGCCGCCGCCGTTTTGGGTTTTTGATTCATCCTGAGCAAACACTAAACCGAAAGTCAGTGCCGAAATTACCAAAAATGCTAAAACCGTTCCGCCGATTACTTTCACAAAATTTCTTTTCATTTTTATTTCCTCTATTTTTTTATTATTTCAGCCAAAAACTTTAAAGAATTGGCTGATGCGTGTCATAATTACACAAAGCCGTTGTGAAAGTCGTTAGAATTCGGCTGAAATTTTGTGAGAATTTGTGAGAATCGTTATGAATGAGCCTCAAACGCACATTTACGAGTTTGGTAATTATCGCCTTGTTGCCGCGAAACGTCTGTTACTAAAAGGCGTTGATGAAATTGTGCCGCTGATGCCAAAAGCCTTTGACACTTTGCTCTATCTACTCGTACACAGCGGAAAAGTGATTGAAAAAGATGAGTTGATGCGTGAAATCTGGACGGATACGATTGTCGAAGAAAACAATCTCACGCAAAACATCTCGATTCTGCGGCGCGTTTTCGGCGAAAAACCCGGCGAACATCGTTTTATCGTAACCGTTCCGGGACACGGTTATAAGTTTGTCGCCGAAGTTCGCCAAATTGAAGAATGGGAGAAGGGGAGAAAAGAGGAAAGGGAGATGTCAGAACCGCCTGCGGTAGCGGGCGGGTTTCCTTCAGAATTACAAATTTCAGATGACAAATTACAAACTGAAAACCAATCTGAAATTGAAAATCTGAAATCTGAAATTAGCCAAGACCAAAGACCAAAGACTGAAAACCAAATTGCAAAAGACAACGGACAACGGACAACGGACAAAAAACCAACCCGCTTTTGGCTCATCGCGGTT
>JANOXW010000174.1:0-4261 GCA_031418635.1 Acidobacteriota bacterium | reverse complement strand
AATCAGGTGTCGGGCGTGAAGGCGGTTTTGAGGCGTTGAAGTTTTTTACGGAGGAGAAGAATGTTTGCGTTAAGGTGAATTATTAAATACTAACGATTTTGCTATAATTCGTTTTAGGTAAAAAATTATGACAATTACGATCTTGGATTCAAGTAGTAAGTGCAACCCTTGATAAAAATTGAAGAGTAAGATGTAAATTTATTTTCTTTCTTCAATTTTCATCAAAGAGTTGTTATGAAAAAATACAAACATCTTACTCTTGATGAACGATACCAGATTTACGCTTTCAAAAAAAGTGGGTGGTCAAATATCGAGATTGCCAAAGAACTCGGAGTTGCTAAAACAACCATCGGGCGCGAACTAAGGCGCAATCTGTCCGGGCGTGGCTATCGTCCAAAACACGCTGACCGGCTTGCTGTTTGCCGTCGCCAAAGAAAGGTTCGGAAGCGCATTTCAGTGGCAACTTGGGTAGAAATCGGAGCGGATTTACGCCTCGACTTCTCACCCGAACAGATTCACGGAAGACGCGCTTTAGAAGGCAAAGAAACTGTCAGTCAAGAATGGATTTATCAGCATATTTACCAAGACAAAACGGCTGGCGGCAATCTTTACACACATCTGAGAAGTCAGAAAAAGCGGAAGAAAAGATATGGCAAAAACTCAAGGCGAGGTGCTTTAACTAACCAAGTCAGCATCGAAGAGCGTCCGCCGGTCGTCGCTCAAAAAAGTCGGGTCGGCGATTGGGAAGTTGACAGCGTGATTGGCAAAGGGCAGCAAGGAGCGATTGTGACGATGGTCGAAAGAAAAACCAAACTGCTGCGAATGGAAAAGGTTGAACATAAAAGAGCAGACTTGACTAAAGAAGTTATTTGCAAGTCATTGAAAGATTTAGAAGTCAAAACGATTACTTCTGACAACGGCAAAGAGTTTGCCCTGCACCAAGAAATAGCTCAAATTTTAGAAGCCGAATTCTATTTTTGTCATCCGTATTCATCGTGGGAGAGAGGAGCGAACGAAAATACCAATGGACTGGTTAGACAATACTTTCCAAAGCCGATGAAATTCGCTACGATAACAGAGAAAGACATCAAATTGGCAGAAGATAAATTAAACAATCGTCCACGCAAGCGGCTCGGTTATCAAACGCCAAATGAAGTTTATTTCAAAGAACAGGAGCAATTACGCAAAGTTGCACTTACTACTTGAATCCAAGGAAGAAAAGAAATCACAATATTGGAATTATTTTACGGACGAATCCAACCGGAGTTTTCGCCCGAAAAAGATAACCGACATTCGGCTCAAACAAATTAAAGAAATTGTCTTCGGCGACGATTTGTTTTGGAAGGAAGTTATTTCACAACACACCGCGCTTGGTAAGTCGCCCGGTGAATTAAAGGAAAAGTCGCCCTCCGAATACCAACTGGCGCGGGCGAATGTTTGGGCGTTGATTCGTGAAAAAATCCAGCGTCAATTAGCCCACTCAACCGGATAGTCCGAAGACTTGTAAATTCTAACGGAATCTCGAAATTAAGGGACATTCACTATGAACAGAAGAAAATTTATCGGCATTGCGGGCGGAACACTTTTGGCAGTCGGAACGACAGCTTATTTGTTGAGCGACAAAAACAATCTTGAGAGGTCGGATGTAAAACCGACAAGCGAACTAAACGAAACTCTTCTGCCGGACGAAAAACAGATTTTATTTCTCTCCTCACTTGCTCCGAGCGGACACAATACCCAGCCGTGGTTTGTAGAATATTCGGAACCTTATCATTGGATTATTGGTAACGATAAAAGTAAATGGTTGCCTGCCGTTGATCCAAATCAGCGGGAAACGATTTTATCCATCGGCACATTTATTCAAAATCTCGAAAATGCCGCTAGTTCTTTTGGCTACATCTGCGACTGGAATTTATTAGCTAAAACCAATCAGGACGAACGGGTGATGGAAGTAAAACTTATAAAAAAAGCGTTAGAAAATCCTTTTGACGTTCTTAAAATCAAAAACCGCCGAACCGTTCGTTCGGGTTACTTAAGTAATGTGCTGAAAAAAGAAGATGTCGAATATCTGGTCAATTCAGAATCGGAACTTATTCATTATCTGCCAAACAACAGCCAAGAAAGTCAGTTTATTAACGAGCAAACCATCGAAGCCAACCGTTTACAAACCTATCGAGATGCGGCACAGGCAGAATTAGCCGATTGGATTAGATTTTCAAGCAAAGTTGCCGAAAAATACCGAGACGGTTTGACCATGGCGAGTATGGAAATAGAGGGAATTTCGGGTTTTGTCGTGCGAAATTTTTACGGTAAATCCGACGTGATGAAAACCGATTTCAGAGAAACAAGTCTTGATAAAGTAAAAACACAAGTGTCGGAATCGGCGGGCTGGATTTTAATTACGAGCAAAGATAATTCGGTCGAAACGCTGCTCGAAACGGGCAGACGAATGCAGAGACTTTTTCTGAAAGTCCGTGAAAAAAATATCGCCATTCATCCGATGACACAGATTTTGGAAGAGCCGGCAACGAGAGAAATGCTCAATCAATCAATCGGAATCAGCGAAAATATTCAGTTTATTTTGCGTGCGGGTTATTTGAAACACTATCCGCCGCCAGTTTCATTAAGGCGACCTGTTGAGTGGTTTCTGCGGAGCTAAAACAAATCTGCTGGCGTTTTGGGGAATGAGAAAGTATTGAAAAGAAAAGAGTTGAAATGAAAACACTAACAAAAGCGGCTATCGGTTTATCGGCAGCGGGCGCGGCTTATCTCTGGTATCGAAATAATAACGATTCGATGTCTGTCGAAGCTCCGGTCGAAATTCACGGATTTGTGAAGGAAGGTTTTGAGGCAGTGCGCGAGGCGTTCGCCGAGAATTTCTCCAAGCGGCGCGAAATTGGCGCGGCTTGCTGCATTTATCATAAGGGCGAAAAGGTGGTTGATTTATGGGGGGGCGTGCGAAATATCAAAACGGGTTCCCCTTGGGAAGAAGACACGATGGCTCTGGTCTATTCGACGACCAAAGGTTTGTCGGCGATGACGCTGGCAGTCGCTCATTCGTGTGGCTGGCTCGATTACGACGCTCCTGTTTGCCAATACTGGAAGGAATTTGCCCAAAACGGAAAAGAAAAAATCACCGTCCGGCAGCTTTTGGCGCACCAAGCCGGATTGTTTGCCTTCGACGAGCCGGTTGATAAAAATACGGTCGCCGATCTTGACCGTCTGGCGGAAATTATGGCGCGGCAGAAACCGGCGTGGGAGCAGGGAACGCGGCAGGCTTATCACGCCATTACGCTCGGCTTTTACGAAAGCGAGATGCTCCGCCGGATTGACCCGCAGCATCGCAGTCTCGGACATTTTTTTCAGGACGAAATCGCCACGCCGCTCGGTTTGGATTTCTATATCAATCTGCCTGAATCAATCCCCGATTCGAGACTCGCGCCGCCCATTGACCCCACGCTTTTCGAAATGCTGTTCGGATTCCCGGTAAGAATGACGTTGGCAGTTTTGAACCATAACTCGAATTTGTATCGGGCGTTGATGGTCAATCCGGGCTCGGCTCTGGCACACGACAAGCAGCACATATACACACGCAATCTCGAAGTTCCATCAGGCGGCGGGGTTGGCACTGCTCGAGCAATCGCACAAGCCTACAGCGTTTTCGCCACCGGTGGAAAGGAACTCGGGTTGCACGAGGAAACTTTGCAGGAGTTGACAGCATCGGCAATTCCCGCCGAACACGGTTTTTACGATGAATGTTTGAAGGGCGAAGTAGAGTTTTCGCTGGGCTTTATGAAAAGCTGCCCGTCGTGGTCGTTCGGCAGTCAGGGTTCATTTGGAGCACCGGGTGCTGGCGGTTCGCTCGGTTTCGCAGATCCTCAGTCCCAAATTGGCTACGGATATGTCCCCAATCGGATAGATGCAACATTGACGGGCGACCCGCGAGATGTGGCGATTAGAAAAGCCCTGTATTCGGCAACGCCGGCAGCGGCTTAGTCGGCAAAAGAGAAGGAAAAGTTATGCAAACAGTTACAAAAACGACGATCATCGGCGGCGTATTTTCTGGTAATTCACCCGCAGCAAAAGAAAAATAACTCGAAAGACTTGAAGACGGACGGAAATTAAGCACCTAAGCAAAAGTAATACGATATAATGAACCAATTTGTGAAAGAACTTGAGTCAGTTCTTGGCACAAGTTCTTGTAAGAACTGTATGCGTCCCAGGTCAGCCAATCATATTTTATCTTTTGCCATAACATTTC
>JANOXW010000173.1:0-2898 GCA_031418635.1 Acidobacteriota bacterium | reverse complement strand
ATTAAATCACTAAGCTAAAATTTGTTATTTTGTAAATCTTGCGTCTTGAATGTAAATTGGACACACATTATCAGACGCAACCCGTCCTGCTGCCCGACCTCCAATAATGATTGCCAGATTTTCCCCGCAATTAATAACTCTATTCTCTCCTGTTTTAGAATTTACCGCTACAAATTTATAGAGATTTTCATTCACGACAAAACTTGTTTCCAATTCATTTTCCAAAATATCCATAAATGTTTCGGATTCTACCAAACACGGCTTTGTAACCTCACCCAACTCTTGTCTTTGCCCAGTTTCAAATCTCTGACAACAGACTTGTCCAACACCTATTTTAATTGCCGCCAAGATATTATTTTTTTTTTCAGATTGAGCAGCCATCGCCGCTAAAACCGATACTCCGCGAATACTACAATCCAATGATTTTTTCAACCCTAATCCAATTGCCAACCCAATTCGTGTTCCGGTAAAACTGCCCGGACCTCTGGAAACTAAGATGTGTCTGATCTCTCTATTTTTTATCTCGTTTTTTTTCAGCAGTTTTGAAATTTCAGCTAAAACATTCTCTGATTTTGAAACACCACCGCTTCCCTGCCAACTATCAATCTGTTTACCGCCCTCCAGCAATGCAAGACTGCCACCCTGTACTGAGGTTTCAATTACTAAAAGAATGTTTCTATTATTTCCGGTTTTATTCATTTTTGTTGACCACTTTTGATTCTGTATTGTTTATGAGTCCGTTCACGCCAAAAAGTTTTGAGGATGCCAACCAGTGATGGTTTGATTCTCAGCAAAAGGCTTCCGCATTGGTAAAAAATGCGTGATTTATTATCAAATTTCCCTTCCATCAAAATAGTTGCTTGAATAGGGTTCGGCGGCAGACGTTTTTGCATCTGTTGAAAAAACTCCTGACGATTATCTAAACAATATTGGAGAGGTTTTAGCGGAACATTATTTTTCCACTCTTTTTCAACTGTTTTGATGACCCAGTTTGGGAGATTTATCTCTTTCTTTGCAAATGGCGTATTTTCTACATTTAATTCTAAATACCGGACGGTTAATCCGATCACGCATAAAATCCATTGCTTTCTTGTTTCACTAACCACGGACAGACATCTTTCCCAATCAAAATCAGTCGGACGATTTTCGATAGCGTAAAAAAAATCCCAAAGCCTATCCTTAGAAACCCCGCCATCGGTCAGCCAATGCACACATAAAATTCTAAAATGATCTGCTGCACATAAGACTCGAACGTCCGTGGAATCAATTTTGATAATTTCTGAATGTTCAAATAAATTATCCCACGAAACCGTATCCAAATGCCGCAAACCACAATGCAGGTCAACGCCGACAATGCTTTGTTGACCGAGAATTTTTTGACATTCCGCATAATCGTTCGGACTAACGGCAATATCTATATCAGCCGACAATCGTAAATAAGGTTGCGGATAATTTCTGGCTGCCGCCCAACCTTTTATTAAAACAGGTTCAATTCCCTCTGCCCTGAAAATACTAAAAATCTTCTCGATTCTATGTTCTTGCACCCGATTTTGAAGCAATTTCCAATAGTTTTCGTTTTTGTTGTTTTCTCCATCCATCTGACTTTTTATAAGTGTCGATATTTAACAATTACCCAATAATAGCTCAAAAAAAGGTTGTGAACTATGAAAACATAGAGCAATGTTCAAAGAATCCAGATTTCATTTTTAAGTTTTAACTTTGGTCAATAAATACGCACCGAAAATTGCGAATAAAAAAATCGGACTCCAAACGGCAATTTTCGGCGCGATGAAACCGTTTAACCCGAATTGCTCAAACGCGCCGGTAACGCCCATAAACAAAAGCCAAATTGTGACAGCGTAGCCAATCGTTATAACTTTTCCTTGGCGACTCAAAGACAAAGCAAACGGCGCAGTAAAAAGTGCGATAACAAAGGGCAAAAATGGCGTGGTCTTCTTTTTCTCTAATGCCACTTCATAATTTATCTGTTCGCTTTCTGACCCGCTATTTTCGATCTGTGCCTTTGTTTCTTTGGTCGTCAGATGACTCGGTTTTTCGTTTAAGTTTTTGAACGGATTCGAGTTTTCCGTTATCTCCACATTAGAAACTTGTGCTATCTCGGCTTTATTATCAATCCAAACTATTTTCTCCGTGTTGTCTGATAATTTGATTTTATCTTTTTCCCAACTCGCTTCGGGCGTTTTATAAATGGTGTTTAGTTCAGAATTGTTATCTGAAAACTCGTAGATTGTTAGATTTTTTACTTTTTGATTGGTCGGATTGATGCTTTCGGCTAATTCAAATGAATAAATTCTCTGGTCGTTGGCAACCCAATTTTTGCCTGTTTTCTTGGCTAAAACTCCGCGCCCGCGAATCTGATTGCGAAGTTCATCTTGGACAATATTGGTTTTCGGTGTAATCCATTCCTGAATTCCCCAATTCATCGTGCCTAAAAAAAGCATCATCCCAAAACACGGTAGCAGAAGCCGATAGACGCTTTGACCAGCCGCTGTCCAAGTTACAACTTCGTTCTGTCTCGATTTGATGACAAAGGTCGCCAATGTCGCAATCATCAATGCCGACGGCGCAAGTTGGATGTAAATAAACGGAATAAGGAAAAATAAGTAGGTGATTAAAAGCGCGACTCCGTTATTGATTTCACCAGCAAACTTCCACAGCTCAAACGCCGTAAAAATCATATAAATCGCCGTCAAAAAAGCGAATGTCAGGAAAAAATATTTGAGTAGATTTAAGATAATATCCAAATCTAAAATGCCCGTCGTCAAATCAATGTAAAAACTTCGCGTGGAAACTTTTTTCGGATTTGATGGAAAGCTGACGTTAAATTGTCTGCCAAAGTTGCCAATGGATTTTCTGAGAAAAAAGCGATTTGATAGA
>JANOXW010000172.1:0-14651 GCA_031418635.1 Acidobacteriota bacterium | reverse complement strand
GGCTAATCGCCGCGAAACGCGGAAAGCCGATTGAAAGCGGCTAAAATCGAAAATGCGTAACATCAGTTACTTTTTAATCTTTTGCAAAGTTGACAAAATTTGATTTTAGAGTTAGAATAATTCTAAATAAGAGAAGTTATTTTATGCACAATACAAAAAACGATTTACCGAAAGAAACGAGAGAAAAAATGATCGCCACCTTAAATTCGCGGCTTGCTGACGCTTCCGACTTAAAATCGCAAGCAAAACAAGCCCATTGGAATGTCAAAGGGATGAGTTTTATTGCTCTCCACGAACTTTTTGACCAAGTAGCGACACAGGCAGAAGAATACACGGATTTAATCGCTGAAAGAGTTACGATTTTGGGCGGAACGGCACTCGGCACGGTGCGCGTCGCGGCAAGTAATTCGACTTTGAGCGAATATCCGCTTGAAATAACGGACGGCGCAGACCACGTTGACGCGCTTTCGTCGGCGTTAGCGGATTTCGGCAAAAAAGTTCGCGCCAACATTGACGAAGCCAATGATCTCGGCGATATGAACACGGCAGACCTTTTTACCGAAGTTTCACGCGGAATTGACAAATTTTTATGGTTTGTCGAAGCGCATATTCAAGCCTAAAGCCTAAATAACGCCGTTGTCCCGACGGCTGTCGGGGAAGCGTCCCGCTTGCCCGTTTTCGCATCAATTAAACTACCATCAAAGTAACCAAAGAGTGTGCGGGACGCGCACTCGACAGCCGTCGGGACAACGGCGTTACCTAGACTTTTTATGTCAAAATTGAACGCAAAACTGCAAGTATTAAGTTAAGATAGTTTTGATGTTGGGGATTCTTCGTTCCAAAAATACAAAAGCAAAGAGATTTAGCTGGCGATTTCTAGCCACCGCTTATTTTGTGCTTTTAATTTTTTCAGGCGTTTATCGCCTGTCTCAACCTAAAATAGAAGTTACGCCTGACAGAAAAACCGTTTTTTTGCCAAAGATTGACGGCAACAACGTAAAAGCCGATAAAATTCGTTTCGCTTACAAAGAATTTTTATCACCCGAACATAATGATACATTGCCCGTAATTTTAATTCACGGAAGTCCGGGCGATTGCGAAGTTTTCAACGGACTTGCACCGCTTTTGAAAAATCGTCGAGTAATCGCGGTTGATTTGCCCGGCTTTGGCGATTCCGAAAAAAACATCCCCGATTATTCGATTCGCGCCCACGCCCGCTATCTCGTTAAACTTCTCGACCAATTAGTCATCGAAAAAGCGCACATCGTCGGCTTTAGTATGGGCGGTGGCGTCGCACTTAATTTGGCGGACATCGCGCCAAATCGCGTTGCATCAATCTCGATGGTTTCGGCAATCGGCGTGCAGGAATATGAACTGCTTGGAAATTATGAAATCAATCACGCGATTCACGGTTTTCAACTTGCTGCACTGTGGGCATTACAGGAATTAACGCCGCATTTTGGACTTTTTGACGGAACGATTCCCTACGCAAGAAATTTTTACGACAGCGACCAACGACCTTTGCGCCCGATTTTACAACAAGTGAACGTGCCTTTTTTGATTGTTCACGGCGCAGATGATCCGCTTGTTCCCGTCGAAGCGGCGCGAGAACATTTTCGACTTGTGCCGCAGAGCGCATATTTAGAAATTGAAGACAATCATTTTTTTATATTTATGCGCCCCGAAAAACTCGCTAATCCGTTGCAAGATTTTTGGGCAACAGTTGAAAACAGAACAGCCAAAACACGCGCCACGGCGGATGCCGAAAGAATCGAAAAATCAAACCGACAATTTGTGCCACAAGTTTCGCCCGCCAAAGGCGTTACGTCATTTGTATTTTTTATTTTGATTGCGCTCTCCACTTTAGTCAGCGAAGATTTCGCCTGTTTGACGGCGGGCGCACTTGCCGCCCAAGGCAGGTTTAGCTTTCTCTTTGCAGTTTCGGCAAGTGTTTTCGGCATTTATCTCGGCGATATTTTGCTGTTTTTGGCGGGCAGATTTTTCGGCAGAAAACTCGTCAATGTCGCGCCGTTTCGTTGGTTTGTCAGCGACGCGGCGATTGAACGCAGTTCCAAATGGTTTGGGGAAAACGGCGTAAAAGCTATTTTGTTCAGCCGTTTTGTTCCCGGCTTACGACTTCCGACATTTTTGGTTGCAGGATTTCTTCGCACGAATTTTTGGCTGTTTTCACTCTATTTTTTCATCGCCGTCGTGCTGTGGACACCGATTCTCGTCGGCTTTTCCTATTTGCTTGCCAAAGGCGTGATAAATACGCCGTTTGTCAACCCAAACAATCTCTGGCTAGTCATTCTCGGTCTGGTGATCGCCCTTTATTTTCTCGTTCATCTTTTGGTTAAACTCGCCACTTACAAAGGCAGACGGCTTCTCCTCGGCAAATTTAGACGGATGCAGCATTGGGAATTTTGGTCGCCGAAAGTCTTTTATCCACCTGTTTTGGTTTATGTTGCGTATTTGGCGATAAAATATCGCGGTTTGACGACTTTTACTTGCGCGAATCCGGCGATTTTGGCAAGTGGGTTTATCGGCGAATCAAAGGACGAAATTTACAAAGGTTTAGCCGAATCGGGTAAAAATGCTCCGTTTCTTTTGCGTTACATTTTCTTAACCAAAGATTTAGAAACAAAATTAGAAAAAGCCCAGAAATTCATCGCCGAAAACAACTTAGATTTTCCAATCGCCTTAAAACCCAACGCCGGTGAACGCGGCAACGCGGTTTTTATTCTCAAAAACGAAGTTGAACTCGAAGCGCGTTTGTCCGAGATGAAACAAGATGCGATTTTGCAAGAATTTGCTGACGGCGACGAGTTCGGTGTTTTTTATTATCGTTTTCCTGAAGAAAAACGCGGAAAAATTTTTGCGATAACTGAAAAACAGTTTCCTGAAGTTATCGGCGATGGCGAAACGACACTCGAAAATCTGATTTTACGCGACAAACGCGCCGTTTGTATGGCAAATAAATATTTTGAACGCCATCAGGAAAATCTTTTGAATGTTCCCGAAAAGGGCGAAAAAGTAAAACTCGTGGACATCGGAACACATTCGCGCGGCGCAATTTTTCTTGATGGAATTCGGCTCAAAACCGGCGAACTCGAAACAGCCGTTGATGCTATTTGTCAAGAATATAAAGGCTTTTACTTCGGCAGATTCGATGTTCGCACCGCTTCGATTGACGATTTCAAACGCGGACACAATTTCAAAATCATCGAACTCAACGGCGTAACTAGCGAAGCAACCAGCATTTACGACGCAAAAAATAGTTTATTTACGGCATATCGCGTTCTTTTTGAGCAATGGAAAATCGCCTTTGAAATCGGCGCACAAAATCGCCTCCGCGGCGCACAGCCAACTTCCCTTTTTACTTTGACGAAGATACTTTTGGAAAATTTATTTTGAGTTTGGAGTGCGAACATCTTGACTAAATTCAATTTGCCATTGTATCAAAAAACGGTTTATCTTATGGCTATGAAACTTGCTTTACTGATTCTAATTACGATTTCAATTTTTTTAATGAGTATCGAAACAAACGCGCAAACACCGAAGGATTTTTCCGCTGTTTGGGAAAAGCAACATATTTCCAATATTTTTCCGTCAAATGTTCGTCATCAAGATTTGCAAAAATATCTGGCAGATTTGAAAAAAATTGGCTTGAAGGTTGAAGAAGTCGGAAAATCTTACGGTAATCGTGAGATTTATCAAGTTGAGTGGGGCAAAGGCAAAACGAAGGTTTTTATGTGGTCGCAAATGCATGGCGACGAACCGACGGCGACATCTGCGCTGTTTGATATGTTGGCGTTTTTGCAAAACAACCGCGACAAATTAGCTTGGGTGAAAAAGTTGGAAAATACGTTGACGATTCGCACCGTGCCGATGCTCAATCCTGACGGCGCGGAACTTTATCAGCGGCGCAATCTGCAATTTATTGACATCAACCGCGATGCCCGCGCACTCGAAACGCCCGAAGGCAGACTATTAAAAAAACTGCGCGATGAATGGTCGCCCGACATCGGTTTTAATCTACACAATCAAGGTTCGCTGACCACCGTCGGCAACACGCCGCAACAAGCGACAATCTCACTTCTCGCCGTTTCGGGAAGTCCCGAAGGCAAATCAAACGAAGGACACACGCGCAACAAACGGATATGCGCCGTGATGATTGACGCGCTCAACCAATTTGTCAAAGGACACATCGGACGTTACGACGATAGCTATAATCCACGCGCTTTCGGCGATATGATTTCGGCGTGTGGAACGCCCGTGATTTTGATCGAAACCGGCGCACTGCATAATAAAGACGAGATGTTTCTGGTTAAATTAAATTTCATCGCGTTTCTTTCCGCGCTAAACTCAATCGTTGATGCAATCGAGAAAAAGGCGAATCCGAACGTCTATGACACTTTGCCGTTTAACGATTCGGGAAACCTTTACAACTTCATATTCTGCAAAGCGAATATAATAAATTTTGCCGAAACAATCGAACCGTTTACGGCTGATATTTCGATAAACGCCGAACGCCGACGCGCCAACGAAAACGCGCCGACCTTCGTGCAAGAAATCGGCGATTTGTCAGTTTTCGCGGGTTTGGAAGAATTTGACGTGAGCAATTTTTATTTAATCCCGAAAAACGGACTTTTGCGAATCGGCGCAAGCGGTGAATTTCTGTTTTACAAAAAGACTCGCAAAATTGATTGGAAGGACGAAAACCTTGCCGCAAAATTTCCGCCCGATGCAATCTTTTCACAAGGCAAATGGACGAAACCGCTTCCAAAATAATTTCACTTCTGCCCAAAACATTCTTGATGAGATTGTATCGAACATTGATACAAGTGTATCGAACTCCGGTTGACTTGTATCAGTGTTCGATACAAGCGTATCAAACACTGATACAAGTGTATTAATGTATTATCAAGCGGCTTTTTGCAGAATTTCTTCGCCATTCGGGAAAAATTCGAGCGAAGCCGAATTTATACAATAGCGTTGTCCGGTCGGCGGCGGACCGTCTGGAAAAACGTGACCTTGATGTCCGTCGCATCGCGCACAACGGGTTTCGATTCGCACCATTCCAAATTTCGTATCGCGGATTTCGCGGATATGCTTATCATCGAACGGTTCATAAAATGAAGCCCAACCTGTGCCGGACGTAAATTTCGACTTGGAATCAAACAGCGGCAATCCGCACAGCCGACACGCATAAATCCCTTGTAGTTTGTTATCCAATAAACTGCCACAAAACGGTGCTTCTGTGCCTTGTTCGAGCAAAATATGGCGTTGCTCTTCGGTCAAATCCTGCGCCAATCTTTCGCGTTCATCTGCGCTAATGGGCGTAATGTCATAACCCGTTTCCGAAAATTCTTTTCCTGTTGCTTGTCCTTCGTTTGTCATAATTCTTTACCTTCCCATGTCTTCATTTTACAATTTTCCTACACAAATTTGAAATGCCCTTTCCCGCGTTGTTTATTCCATTAAATTACCAAACACGCGCGCAAAAACCTTTCCGACATTTCGCAAATAATGTTTCACGTCAAAGACTTTCTCAATTTCTTCATCAGATAATTTGGCGCGAATATCTGCGTCGTTCATAACTAAATCCCGAAATTCACCGCCTTCGTCCCAAACTTTCATCGCGTTACGCTGTGCTAAAACGTAAGCATCTTCGCGTGAAACGCCTTTTTGCGTTAAAGCAAGCAGCAGTTGTCCGCTAAAAACAAGTCCGTGTGTGGCGTTGAGATTTTTCAGCATATTTTCAGGATAGACAACTAAACCGTCAAGCAACGACGCAGTTTTCGCCAAAATATAATCAAGCGCGGCGGAAGAATCGGGCAGAACGATGCGCTCGGCGGAACTGTGCGAAATATCTCGTTCGTGCCACAGCGCGACGTTTTCGAGTCCGACAATCGAATTAGAGCGAATCGTCCGCGCCATTCCGCAAATGCGTTCCGACAAGATCGGATTGCGTTTGTGCGGCATCGCGCTTGAGCCTTTTTGTCCGACCTTAAATTTTTCCTGCGCTTCACGGACTTCCGTGCGTTGCCAATGGCGAACTTGGAGAGCGAATTTTTCCAACGACGACGCAACAATCGCTAATGTGCAGAGATATTCGGCATATCTGTCGCGCTGAATGACCTGCGTCGAAATCGGCGCAAACTTCAGCCCCAATTTCGCGCAAACCCGTTCTTCGACATCAGGTGCAAGATGAGCAAACGCACCGACCGCGCCGCTGATTTTCCCGACGGAAATAATTTCTTTCGCCTTTTGCAGACGTTCTTTGTTTCTCTGCATCTCCGCAAACCACAGCGCGAAAGTCATCCCGAAACTCGTCGGTTCGGCGTGAATTCCGTGCGTTCTACCGATTTGCGGCGTGTCTTTAAATTCAAAAGCACGGCGTTTTAAGACTTCCAAAAGCGCGTCAACTTTTTCCAGCAAAATCGCGCACGCATCTTTCAACAAAAGCGCATTTGCCGTGTCCACGACATCACTCGAGGTCAAACCGTAATGCACAAACCGCGCCGCTTCACCGATGCTTTCCGCCAAATTCGTCGTAAAAGCAATCACGTCGTGGTCAGTCGTTTTTTCGATTTCGCCGATGCGTTCCACCGTAAAAGCGGCTTTCGCCTTAATTTCTTCAACCGCATCTTTCGGAATCGTCCCGTCTTCGGCATGAACTTCGCAAACGGCAATCTCGACATCGAGCCATTTCTGAAACTTATTCTGTTGCGACCAAATCGCGCCCATTTCGGGCAATGTGTAGCGTTCTATCATTATTTTAATTCTGCTTTATCACCTAGTTTTTCTCTAACAAGGTCTTTAAATTCTTGAATTTGTGATTCATTTTTGAAGCATCTTTTCGGGATCGGAAAAGAACCATTTGGGGTTGTTGAAAACATAAAGAAATCAGTTTTGGTTTCTCGAATTTTTCGATAATTTTCCCACTTTATTTGGCTTGCCACATTGATAGACGTTATATTTATTCCCCCTTCCGTAAAAATAAGATGAGTTTTCTTTGCATTTTTCTTTGAACTTAGAATCACAAAAACTATAACAAATATAAAAATAGCAAGTGCAAAAAGTGGCAAATAGGCAAAACCAGCAATTGTGTTAGCTTGTGCTGAAAACAACCGTATAATCACGTTAAGCGAAAGAAGCGGCAAAATTAAACAAAACACAAAAAAAGCCACAATTTGCATCAAAATACTTCTTCCAAAAAACAATTTGTAAAGGAATTTCAAGACATCTTTACCATCTAATTTAATATCAATTTCAATCGGTTCTCTTTCGTTCATACATTTGCTTCACCCATAATTTTATTATTATCTTCTAAATCTTTTGCATTAACTTCCGTATCTCTATCGCCCAAAACATCTT
The DNA here is from genome assembly GCA_031418635.1 of Acidobacteriota bacterium. Lineage (GTDB taxonomy): Bacteria > Acidobacteriota > Blastocatellia > Pyrinomonadales > Pyrinomonadaceae. The sequence continues at coordinate 7,271 of JANOXW010000172.1, read as the reverse complement.
GAATATAAACCATTTGCACCAAAACCATCACGACCACGAGAAGCGGCGTTGCCAGAACTAAACCGAGTCCGCCGATGAGAATTCCGAGTGCGAGCTGGGCGATGACTGTCAACGCGGGCGGCATTTCGACGGTGCGGCGTTCAATCATTGGCGTAACGACGTTTGATTCGATAATTTGCACGATAATAAATAAAATCGAAACGTAGAGAGCTTTTATCGGGCTGTCAATAAAACCTAACAAAATCGCGGGAACGGCGGAAAAAATCGGACCGAAATTCGGAATAAATGATAAAAGCCCGGCAATCAATCCTAATGTCAGCGACAGCGGAACGCCCAAAATATACAAGCCGATCCACGTCAGCAAGCCGATAAAAACCATCGAAGCAACTTTGCCGATCAGCCACCAACTTAATGTGTCGCCGATTTCCGCCAAAATTTCGTAAATGCGCGGACGCATACTTTTCGGGAAGAGTTTGGAAAATCCGTCAGCGTAAAAGCGCGGTTCGGTTGCCAGATAAATCGCTAATAAAATCGTAATAAAAAAGTTTCCGATTGCGCCGACGGTCGAAGAAAAGTAGCCACCGACGCGCGTCAGCAAAGTTGAAGTATCAATCTTTTGCATTATCTCATCGGTGCTTGGCATCTGTTCTATAACCGCTCTGCCCCAACCGAATTGCGAAATATACGCACTTGCCTGTTGTGCCGATTTCGGCAGTTCGTCGCGCAAATGCCTAACCTGTTCGGCAACACTCGGCGCAAGCAAGGCAATCGCGCCGCCCAAAACTATCAGCAAAATTACCGACACCGCCAAAACTGATAAACCTTCGGAAAGCCGTGTGTAGCGGCGCAATAAATCTGCTAAACCGCGCAGAAATATCGCCAGCAAAATCGCCGCAAATAAAAGCAGAATCACGTCGAAAATATAGGTTAGCGTCCAGACCAAGATAATCGTCAAGGTAACAATGGCGACGACAATCAAAATCTTTTTTGTAAATGCAGAACTTGATTCGATGTTTGAAATCATTTGAATTTATTGGTTGAAAATATAACTTTCTCAGCGTTTGATTCTGCCAAAACGCTTGCCGACATTAAAACAAAGGTAATCCAAACCGCATCGGCCAAAAATAAATGAATGAGTTGCATCACGATTGGCGCAAGCGTCAACAGCGTCAATGCGCCCGATGCAAATTGGATTAAAACCAAGATTGACAAAATATTTGCCAAGCGTTGGATTAAAAAACTTTCTTTTGCTTTCGACTTCAACCGACTCGCCAAAAATATGAGAAAAACTCCGACCGAAATTGATAAAATCGGATGGAGAAGGCGCAGACGAAGCAGAATATTCGACGTTTCCGAAAAATCTTTGGCAATGCCTTCGGCGAGAGTCGCCGACGGAAAAAGCATACTGCTCAACGCCGCGACCGAACCACTCATTCCAATCAAAAAAATTCCCGCCACCGCTAAACCGAGAAATAATAAAACTTTCGGTTGCGCTTTGAAATTAAACGGTTTCCCGCCGCTTGCAAACCACGCCGTTAAGGTCAAAAACGTCAGCAAAATAAGCGTGTTTATCAAATGTGCCGCCATCCAAAAAGGACGCGCCGCAGTCAAAGTTTCCGCCGTATTGCCCGTTAAAACAAGCCCCGCGCCGAGAAGTCCTTCAATGATTACAAATACGAAAGAACTGATAACGGTTTTTAGCAAATAGCTTTTTCGGTTAGATTTATCGGAAAACCAATTGACAAGTGTCCAAATAAGCAAAATCACAATCAAAATGCCGGCTAAACTGCTCGTGATGCGGTGTGAAAACTCGATCACCGTTTTCAGTTGCGGCGCAGACGGAATAACTTCGCCGTTGCACGTCAACCAATGTTGTCCGCAACCGTCGCCCGATTTTGAAGCGCGAAGAAAAACGCCCCACAAAATGACGACGATGTTGTAAGCTAAAACAAACCACGCATACTTGGCAAATTTTGAGAGTTTTAATTCCGTGTTCATTTTGTTAAATTCATATTAGCTAGTTTCAAAAAATAGCATAACACTTAAATTTTGAAAGATAAAAGATACATTTAATTAGAAAAACTTAATGGAAATCGAACATTTTTTTACTTGTCCGTATTGTTGGGAAGAGATTTCGATGGTGCTGGATTTGTCAGTTGATGAGCAAAATTACATCGAAGATTGCGAAGTCTGTTGCCGTCCGATTCAAATCGGCTACACGGCTGAAAATTTTGAATTACAAGAATTTTACGCAGAAAGCATCGAGCAATGAAAAAAGAACGGATTGACAAAATTTTGGTTGATTGCTCAATCGCCGAATCTATCACGAAAGCACAAGCACTCGTGATGGCGGGCGTTGTATTGGCAAATGAACAACGAGTCGAAAAAGCATCGGAAGAATTTCCGTGCAACGCAAAAATCAGAATAAAAGGTCAATCAGACAAATTAAAATACGTCGGACGCGGAGGATTAAAACTTGAAAAAGCATTGGAAGAATTTCATATTTGCTCAAACGAATGTGTCTGCCTTGATGTCGGCGCGTCAACCGGCGGATTTACCGATTGTCTTTTGCAAAACGGCGCAAAAAAAGTTATCACGGTTGATGTCGGAACAAATCAACTCGTTTGGAAACTCCGAAACGATGTGCGTGTCGAAGTCCGCGAAAATGTTAATGCGCGTTATCTCAAACCCGAAGATTTTGACGAAATATTTGATCTGATTGTCGTTGACGTTTCTTTTATTTCCGTAACGAAAATTTTACCTGCGCTTATTTCACTTTTGAAAACTGACGGAAAAATTATCACGCTCATAAAACCGCAATTTGAAGTCAAAAAAGGCGAAGTCGAAAAAGGCGGAATTGTTTATGACGATGCGAAACACCAACGAGTTATCAAAGAAGTAAATCAAGCGGCGGAAGAAATTGGTTTGCACTTATTAAATATAATTGATTCGCCGATTTTGGGCGCAGAAGGCAACAAAGAGTTTTTAGCATTATATGAAAACAGAGTTAACGGAAACTAAAAAACAAGAAAAATTTGTCGAAGGCGTAGATTTTTATTTTGAAAACGGCTTGATGGTTCTTACCGCCGTCTTTCTCAAAAAACGCGGTTATTGTTGCAACAACGGTTGCCGTAATTGCCCATATCCGAAAGAAGAAAAGCCAAATTATAACAGAAAAGTTTCTAATTCTTCCTTTGGCTGAAAAGATATATTCGCTTCGAGTAATGTTTCAGGCTTTGGCGCACGAGCGATAGTTACAGGAACTTCTACCGCACAACATACATTAACCAATTTGTCATAATCTTCCCGCATTTTATCTTTAGATTTAAGCCCGTTGAGCGTGCTTTGTAAAATTTGCGCGGCGTGAAAATTAGCGGGTATTTCTATCTTATAGTGCATCCATTTTCCATCTCGTCGCGCTGAGACGAGTCCCGCGTTTCTTAAATACGCTAAGTGTCGGGAAATTTTCGGCTGACTCTCGCCCAACACTTCTGTAAAAAAACAAACACAAACCTCATTTTCGCGCATTAAATTTAATAGGCGTAGCCTTGTTTTGTCGGCTAATGCTAAAAAGAAAGTTTCCATCTCTTTCAAAAAAGTTTCATTGCTCATATCATAAATTTAACATATTTTTTATTTTTTGTCTTGACAATGGGATAAATCAGTATTACTTTTGAATTAACATATATGTAAAAACATATACAAAAGTGGAATAAAAAAATGAAAAATATAAATACATTAAAAGCACATATATCTTTGAACGTCGAAAATGTTGAAAACAGCATCGAGTTTTATCAAAAACTTTTTGGTATCGAACCCGCTAAAGTGCGGCGTGGTTATGCCAAGTTTGATGTGCAAAATCCGCCGTTAAATCTGGCGTTGAATGAATCTTCGGTTAAAATCGGTGGTGCGCTTTCGCATCTCGGAATCCAAGTTGCTTCAACTGAAGATGTCTTGGCGACAAAATCGCGTTGGGAAGAAATCGGACTTTTGACGAGCGACGAAATGCAGATAACTTGTTGTTACGCGCTTCAAGATAAAACTTGGGTACGCGACCCGGACGGCAATGAATGGGAAGTTTTTGTCGTTTTACAAGATAATTTAATGCAATCAGACTCGTGCGAATGTGGAGATAAATCGGTTGAAGAAAGCGCACAAGAAAAAGTTGTTCAATCGTGTTGCGTTTCTGCATTTGCTCCAATTAGTATCAATCAAATCTCTGAAAAATCTTGCTGTTAATTTGGAGAATGCTTTGAGTCAAATATGAATTTAACGCAAAAGTTGGGGGCGGAATTTATCGGAACGGCGTTTTTGTTGGCGGTTGTCGTCGGTTCGGGAATCATGGGCGAAAATCTGGCGGGCGGAAATGTCGCTATTGCCTTGCTTGCCAACACAATGGCGACGGGCGCAGGTTTGGCTTTTTTGATTTTGAGTTTCGGCGATATTTCGGGCGCACATTTTAATCCAGCGGTAACTTTAACCGAAGCGTTTCGCGGAAATTTGAGTTGGCGCGAAAGTGGATTTTATATTTTATGGCAAATTTTGGGAGCGTTTTTCGGCGTTGGAATTGCTAATCTAATGTTTGATTTGCCCGTCTTTTTTGCGTCCACCAAAGTAAGAGCCGGCAGTTCGCAATTTCTGAGCGAATTTGTCGCCACTTTCGGTTTGATAATGGTTATCCAAACCGGCGTAAAATTCCGCCCAAAATTAGTATTTTTAATGGTTGCGGCATATATCACAGCAGCTTATTGGTTCACGGCTTCGACTTCTTTTGCAAATCCGGCGGTAACTTTTGCACGTTCTGTTTCCAATACTTTTGCGGGAATCAGCCCGAATAATGTACCGATGTTTATTGTTGCCCAAATTTTGGGAGCGTTTGCTGCAACTTTTATTTTTAGATGGCTTTTAAAGGAAGAAAATGTCTAAAAAATTTTTGATTTTATGCACGGGAAATTCGGCGCGAAGTCAGATGGCGGAAGGATTGTTAAAATATATCTGTCAAAACAAATATGAAGTTTTTAGTGCCGGAACAAAACCAAGTATTGTGCGCCCCGAGGCGATAAAAGTTTTGCGGGAAATCGGGATTGACATTACAAACAATCGGTCAAAATCAGTTGATGAATTTGTTAATCAAGAGATTGATTATGTTTTTACGGTTTGCGACAACGCGAAAGAAAATTGCCCGTATTTTCCGGCTAAAACAAAATTGATTCATCATTCGTTTGTAGATCCGGCGGAAATCGAAGGCGACGAGGACACGCGATTAGCGGCATTTCGGCAAGTGCGCGACGAAATCAAAAAATATCTCGAAAATGATTTTGTCAAAATCATCAAAGCCGAATAAAATTTCAAAATGTCATATATTCTTGCACTCGACCAAGGAACAACGAGCAGTCGGGCGATTGTTTTCGATAAAGAAAGTCAGATATTTTCCATCGCGCAAAAAGAATTTACGCAAATTTTTCCGCACTCCGGTTGGGTTGAGCATAATCCACACGAGATTTGGGAAACTCAGCGCGATACAGCGATTGCGGCGTTACACAACGCGAACCTACCGGCGAAAGATATTTCTGCTATCGGCATTACTAATCAGCGAGAAACGACCATTGTTTGGAATCGAAAAACCGACGAACCGGTTTGTAATGCAATAGTTTGGCAAGATCGTAGAACTTCCGCTTTATGTGATGAGGTCAGAAAAAATTGCGGTGAACTGATACGAGAAAAAACCGGACTTGAAACGGACGCTTATTTTAGCGCAAGCAAAATAAACTGGATTTTAGAAAATATCAAAGATGCGCGAAAACAGGCAGAAAACGGTGAACTTCTTTTTGGAACAGTTGACACTTGGCTCGTTTGGAAACTTACATTTGGCAAAGCACATCTGACAGATGTTTCAAATGCTTCACGGACGATACTTTTTAATATCAACACGCTTGATTGGGACGATGAACTTCTCGAAATTTTCAATATTCCGCGTCAGATGTTGCCAAAGATTTGTTCTTCATCGGAAATTTACGGCGAAGTTGAAACGCCGAATGAATTAAAAGGAATAAAAATTGCCGGAATTGCCGGCGATCAACAAGCCGCGTTGTTTGGACAGATGTGTTTTGAAAAAGGTTTGACGAAAAACACTTACGGAACGGGTTGTTTTATGTTGCAGAACATTGGCACAACCGCCGTGAAATCGGAAAACCGTTTATTGACAACAATCGCGTGGCAAATAAATGATAAAACCGAATACGCGCTTGAGGGAAGCGTTTTTATCGGCGGCGCGGTGATTCAATGGTTGCGCGACAGTTTGCAGATTATCGAAAAATCGAGCGATGTCGAAGCGTTGGCAAACAGCGTCGCGGACAACGGCGGAGTTTATTTTGTTCCGGCGTTTGTCGGACTCGGCGCACCGCATTGGAATCAAGATGCGCGAGGTTTGATAATCGGTCTGACACGCGGAACAGGGAAAGCGCATATCGCCCGCGCCGCGCTTGAATCAATCGCCTATCAAACGGCGGATTTGCTTGACGCGATGCAAGCCGATTCGCGCATCGAATTGAAAGAATTAAGAGTTGACGGCGGCGCAACTTCCAATGAAACGCTTTTACAATTTCAAGCCGATTTACTGCAAATTCCGGTTGTGCGCTCACGCATTTCAGAAACAACGGCACTCGGCGCGGCATATCTGTCAGGTTTAGCGGTTGGCTTTTGGAAATCAAAAGACGAACTCGCTTCGCATTGGCAAGCCGATAAAATTTTCACACCGAAAATGTCTCCAACAAAAGCGAATGAGTTAAGTCAACAATGGTGCAAAGCAATTGAACGCGCACTCAATTTTAAGTAAAAATCTCAAATTGCTAAATTTAACCCCACCAAAACGAAGCGGCAATGATGCAGTATAGACCAATTAACGCTAAGCCTTCGAGCCAGATTGATTCGCCATCATAGACGACAAACGCGCTGACGATTGCCCCCAAAGCAAGCGCAGCAATCAACATCGGAGATATGGCAAGCGTCAAAATCGAGCCGCCTAAAACAAACGACAGCAAAACCAAAATCGGAGTCAACCCCAAAGCAACTTGGAGCGAACTGTTCAAAATTACGCTGACGGCGTAATCGGCTTGGTTGCGCCACGCGAGTTGGATACCGATAACATTTTCAATCGCATTACCAGCAATTGCCACGACCACTAAGCCGGCAAATGTTTCTGACAAATTAAGTGTTTTCATCGCCGGTTGGAGGGCGGAAATAAACCATTCCGAAACAAACGCCGCGCCGAT
>JANOXW010000171.1:0-6221 GCA_031418635.1 Acidobacteriota bacterium | reverse complement strand
GAAGTTTGGATTGTTAATCTGAAAAACAATATCGTCGAAGTTCATCAAAAACCAAGCACCGGCATTTATCAATTGGCGCAGATTTATAAAAGCGGCGAAATCGTAAAATCGGCAATTTTGCCAAACCTTGAAATCGAAGTTGATAAAATTCTGGGTTAAAACAAGGAGATTTATAAAAAATGTTTCCAATCGGCGACGACAATTCCGACATAGTAATTACACCGTATGTTAATTATGCGTTTATCGCTATTAACATTTTGGTATTCGTGTTTTTGCAAGGACTCGGCGGAAACGATGTGTTCACCTATTCGTTTTCGCTCGTGCCGAAGGAAATCACGACTGGCGTTGACCTGACCGGAATACAGGTTATAAACGACACCATTACCGGACAAACGGCGCAAATTCCCAATTATGCTGCGCCATTAGGTGTTTATTTCAATCTTCTGAGTTCGATGTTTATGCACGGCGGAATTTCGCACATCTTCGGCAATATGCTGTTTTTGTGGATTTTTGGTGATAACATCGAAAATCTTATCGGACATTTTCGCTATGCAATTTTCTATACTGTCTGCGGATTTGCCGCCGCGTTTGGTCAAATTTTGATGGGACCGGATTCGATTATTCCAATGTTGGGCGCGTCGGGTGCGATTTCCGGCGTTCTCGGCGGTTATATGCTTTTGTTCCCGACGCGCCGGGTGCGTGCGCTGTTATTTAATATTTATACGACCATTCCGGCTTACATCGCGCTCGGCATTTGGATTGGTTATCAAATTCTGCAAGGTTATTTCACGCCGTCAGGAACAGGCGGCGTAGCTTACGCCGCGCACATCGGCGGATTTATCGCAGGTTTGGCGTTGATTAAAGTTTTTGCTTTTGGGAAAAATAAATAGTCGCATCCACAATCTAAAAAACCATAAAAGCATCAAACGCCCAACCTGATTGTCCGTTGTAAATTACCTGACACCAGCGACCGCGCATTTTTCCGACGTTTGACGGTTTCGGACAGCCGAGAACGGTCATTGTCGCGCCGTGCGGGATTTTTGTAATCCGATACCCTGTTTCCGAATTCGGTTCGCTTCGCAAAGCCAAAAACCCGTCGCCCGGCGAGTTTGCCCGTGCTGTCGTGGCGGTGGATGTTTTTGGTGTCGAAAAAGTTTCGACGGAAGATGTGTTCTTCTGATTTTTTTGGTCTTGAACTTGTTTTTCGAGATTTGCTAATTTTTCTTTGAGTTCGGCAGTTTTGTCGTCGGGCGTAGTTGTCGGAGAAATTTTCGGAGTCGGCGAAACAGTAACAACCGCATCCGTTTTATCGCTTGGTTTGAGCGCAATATAGGCGGCAAAACTCGCAAAACCGACCACGACCAACAATAACAAACCAGCTAAAATTCCAACAATAATCGGACTCACACCTTTTTTGACGGACGGATTTGAAATCGGCGGCGTAAAAATTGTCGGTGCAGAATCGGGCGGAACATTTATCCGCATCGGATTTCTATCAAACGACATCTGCACGGTTTCCGCCGGTTCAGACAACGAAATTAAATTTGTACCGTCGGCTAAACAAAATTTTAGCGATTCATCGGGATAAGTAGTTTTGCAGATCGGACATTGCTTCATAGATTCATTTTGCCTTGCTCATTAAGCATTTTATATCAAATTCATCGGTTGGCAAGTTTTCAATTATCAATCCATTTCGATTACAATAAAACATTAGCAAGCGATAGATTTAGAATCTCGTCAAAGCACAAAGGAGAAAAAATAAAAAATGTTGACTGAAACCACTTCCATAAAATCCGATGAGCCTGCTTTTATCAAAAAAAGCGAAAAAATGCCTGAATTCGTAGATATGCCGTTTGAGGACATCGAAGAACTGCCGATTGACCATCCGGGCGCACACGACGACGAGTATCGCACACGCCGCGACTATATTGCTTCTCTTTCCAAACAGTTTCGCCTCGATCCGAATCATAAAATTATTGACGTTGATTATTCGCCCGAAGAGCAGAAAATTTGGCAAATCGTGGCGACTAAATTAGAAGAATTTCACAAAAAATACGCTTCCGCATTTTATCTTTCAGCCAAGAAAAAGTTAGGCATTACAAACGAACGAATTCCGCAACTTTCGGAAATGAGCCAGCGTTTGACGGAGTTGACGGGATTTCGACTCGCACCGATTGAAGGACTTGTTGACACACGCGCTTTCCTGAGTTGGCTGTCGTGGCGGACGATGCTTTCAACGCAGTATATTCGCCATCATTCGCGCCCCGAATACACGCCCGAACCCGACATCGTTCACGAAGCTATTGGTCATATTCCGATGTTCACCAATAAAAATTTTGCCGACTTTTCGAGTTTTATCGGTGACGGCGCACGAGTTGCGACGGACGAACAACTCGAAGAACTTGGACGGCTTTATTGGTTCACGGTCGAATTCGGTTTGGTTGAAGAAAACGGCGAATTAAAGGCTTACGGCGCGGGTTTGCTGTCGAGTTTCGGCGAACTCGAACACGCTTTTACCGACAATGTGGAACGCCGTCCGTTTGATTTAAAACGAGTTATCAACACAGATTATGATTATTCTGATATGCAACCGATTTTGTATGTCATTCCGTCTTACGCCGAACTAAGAGAAGTAACGCGGAAATATATCGAAAGTTTTTAAGATTCCAAGTTAAGTTTGTAAGTGATTTACGCTCAATTCTTCAGTGTAAGCAATGATTTCTTGATTGGAAAAGCCAATTGCTCGACTGTATTTAGTGATTTCTTGCTTGGAATCTGTAATTGCTTGACTGTAATTGACGATTTCTCAATTGTAATCTTCAATTGCTTGACCGTCAGCAACGATTTCTTGACCGACATCTTCAATTGCTTGACTGTCAGCAACGATTTCTTGCTTGTCAGCAGCGATTTCTTTACTGCAACAAGCGATTGCTTGACTGTAACGGCTAATTTCTCAGGTGTAAAAAGCTGTTTCTTTGATGTCAAAAAGTCATTATTAAGAAATAATTGCTAATGAATAGCAAGTAATTCCGCTTTCTCGAACTCGTTCTGATATTTTTCAATCTTATACACATTTTGCGTAAGATGAGTTTGTAATATAAACTTTGGAATTTGGAATTGGAATCTTAAATTATTTTATGTTACAAGCTGGAATTGTTGGACTGCCCAACGTCGGAAAATCTACACTTTTTAATGCCTTAACCGCACAGGAATCTGCGCTGGCGGCAAATTATCCATTTGCCACGATTGAACCGAACATCGGTGTCGTTGCCGTGCCGGATGAACGCTTGCCCGTTTTGCAAACGATGCACAAAGCGCAAAAAATTGTTCCCGCGACGGTTGAATTTGTGGACATTGCGGGACTTGTGCGCGGCGCGTCGAAAGGCGAAGGTTTGGGCAATCAGTTTCTTGCCAATATCCGCGAGACCGATGCCGTCATTCAAGTAGTGCGTTGTTTTGAGGATGAAAACATCATCCACGTCGAGGGTTCGGTCAATCCGATTCGGGACATCGAAACGATTCAGATTGAATTGGCTTTGGCTGATTTAGCTTCGGTTGAAAAACGACGCGACAAAGCCACGCGAGGCGCACGCGCCGGCGATAAAATTGCCAAAGCCGAACTCGAAGTGCTTGATAAAATTTTGCCCGTTTTAGAAGAAGGTCGTCCGGCGCGTTCCGTCGAACTTTCAAAAGAAGAGGCGATGATTCTTAAACAGTTTTTTCTTTTAACCTCAAAGCCGACGATTTACGCGGCAAATGTTGACGAAGAAACATTGCTTGCGCCCGACGAAAATCCGCACGTCAAAACCGTCAATGACCACGCGGCACAAGAAAACGCCGAAGTCGTCGTGATTTGCGCGAAACTCGAAGCCGAACTCGTCGCGCTTGACGAAGCCGAACGCACTGAATTTTTAGCAGATTTAGGCGTAACCTCAAGCGGCGTTGATAAATTAATCAAATCTGCCTATAAAATGCTAGGTTTGATGAGCTATTTAACCGCCGGCGAAAAAGAAGTCCGCGCTTGGACAATTCCGATTGGAACAAAAGCACCGTCGGCGGCAAGCGACATTCACTCAGACATCGAACGCGGCTTTATCCGCGCCGAAATCGTTTCCTACGACGATTTAGTGAACTGCGGTTCGAGAAAATCGGCGAGCGAAAAAGGCTTGGCGCGACTTGAAGGCAAAGAATATGTTATGCAGGACGGCGATGTCGTGGATTTTCGTTTTAATGTTTGATTTTTTGTGCAAACCGGACAAATCAGAGAACCGTTGGCGTGTCTGAATGCGGGACGAAACATTGGCGGCAACGCGCTTCGTATTTGCCGGTTGCGCCGACTTCGACTCTTGTTTCCGATTCAAAAGTTCGTTGTGAATAATTAGCAGTTTGTCCGCAAACGACGCAAATAGCGTGTGTTTTTGTGATAAATTCCGCGATGGAAAGAAGTTGCGGCATCGGCTCAAACGGTTTGCCCGTATAATCTTGATCAAGTCCGGCGATAATCACGCGCTTGCCTTGATTAGCAAGTTGATTGACGGCTTGGACAATCTCCATATCAAAAAACTGTCCTTCGTCAATGCCGATAACCTGCGTTTCAGCTTCAATCTGCGCGAGCAATTCCTTCGCCGTCATCACGGGTTTTGAAATATGCGTCATTCCCGAATGCGAAGCGATTTGCTCAACTGAATAGCGATCATCAATTACGGGCTTGAAAACCTGCACCTTTTGTCGCGCAATTTGGGCGCGTCTTAATCTTCTTATCAATTCCTCAGATTTTCCCGAAAACATCGAACCAACGATAACTTCAATCCAACCCGTGCCATTTTGCCTGTTTTGATGGCGTTCTTCCGTATTGTCGAACGCAAATTCTTCAACCATTTTGCTCTTAAATTTCCCTTTTTATAATTTGAAAACGCTTACAATATCATAGTCCAAAGTCCAAAGTCTAAAGCCCAGCCTCCAAAGTCCGAAATCCAAAATCCAAAATCCAAAATCCAAAATCTAAAGAATCTGATATTCTAATTTTGTGAGCATCAAAATCTGCCAAAAATGCAAGCGTCCGTTTATGACAAGCCACGAATTTTGCCCGCATTGCCCTGAACCTTACACTTGGAATCAAGAATCGTGGGCAAGTCTCGGCTGTCTTGTGCTGACGATTGCGCCGCTTTTTTTGATGCTTTTATTTTGGCTGTTTATCTTTTTGGGATTTCTTTTCGGATGAAATATACGATTTTTGCGCCTTTTTGCAATTACTCAATTTGCCAAACTCGTCGCTATCGCGTCAATCAAAATCGAACTGTCGGCTTTGCGTGTTTCGTTGTTGCATAAAATAACAAAGGCGAGAGTTTCGCGTTCATTTTTGGCGTAACCTGCCAGAGAATTTATGTAAACTATCGAACCTGTTTTTGCTAAAATTCTTCCGCGCACATTGCCTAAACGCCCGCGCAAAGTTCCGTCCGTGGCGGCAATCGGTAGGGAACTTTTGAATATTTCCGCTGTTTTCATCTGTGCCGCCGCAATCAGTGTCCGTCCAAATACTTCGGGCGTAATAAAATCGAGTCGGGAAAGTCCTGAACCGTCGTGAATTTCGATTCCGTCATTAGCAATGTTATTTTCCGCCAGCCATTTTTTGATAACGGAAGTTCCTGCCGCGTCGTCGCCGCGTGTCTTTTGCGCTTTTGGATTTTCGTCGGGCGCGTCTGCGCCGAATTTTTTGCCCAAAGTTCGCAAAATCAATTCCGCGTAAAGATTAACCGAATCTTTATTCATCCGGCGCACAATCTCCGCCAGAGTTTGACTTTCGACAGTAGCTAATGCGTCCGCATTTTCCGCATCAAATTTATTTTCCGTTTTCCAATCCGCCGATTTTGCGTCGCCTTCGACCGTTATTCCTTTTTTTTGCAACGCTTCTTTGAAAATCTTTGCCGACCACAACGCGGGATTTTGCATTGCCACGCGGACATCCAAGTTTTTGCCTTCGCCCCACACATAAACGCGATTTTCGCCAAGTTCGCGTTTGACACCGATTGATTCAATCTCGCCGTTTTGATTCGGCTTAATTTCGCCCGTAACTTGCATTAAATCGGTTGAAGCCGTCATTTTGCCGTTTTGCAAACTCAGATTAACCTGATTGCGATTGACCGAAAGTGCCGACGCTTCCGCGCCGTAATACCATTGCAGTTCGTTCCACGCCCAACCGTCGCCGAGATTATCGCCTTTGA
>JANOXW010000170.1:0-2963 GCA_031418635.1 Acidobacteriota bacterium | reverse complement strand
CGTCGAGTTTGCAAGTCGAACACGAAGGTTTGACGACGCGAGAAGTTTTTGAACGACGTGCCAAATTGATTAGCGGAATGCGCCGATTTCTCGACGACGCTGGTTATATCGAAGTCGAAACGCCGATGCTCACGCCGAAAGCGACAGGCGCGGCGGCAACGCCGTTTGAAACGCATCACAACGCGCTCGACATTCCGCTTTATGCACGAATCGCGCCCGAACTTTATCTGAAACGCCTAACCGTCGGCGGTTTTGAAAAGGTCTACGAACTCAACCGCAATTTCCGCAACGAAGGCTTGTCGCACAAACACAATCCCGAATTCACGATGCTCGAATTTTACTGCGCCTATATGGACGTGAACGGGATGATGGATTTTTGCGAGGAAATGCTAAAAGAATCGGTGCAGAAAGCGACGGGCGGAAGTTTAGTTGTGAAATACGGCGAGAATGAAATTGATTTTTCAAAGTTTGAGAGATTAACGATGAAACAATCTTTTGCCAAAGTTTTAACTTCAGCATACTTAAAAGATTCAAAAAGTTCTAAAGATTCTGTTGCTGAGGCTTTGAGTTTAAAATATCCTCATTTCGGAGATGAAAATTATGTAAGAAATCTGCTTGATGATCCAAGAGAAGTTTTTAATTTTGCCACTGCATTTCAAGATGCACAAAAATCTGGTTTTTTTTCAAGAGGTGTAATTTCATATAATGATTTCATAAAAGTGATTTGGACTGGCATCCCATATGAGATGGCTAAAAATCGTGTTGTTACAGATGATGAATTAAGTGAATCAGAAACGGCTAAACGGATTGTATATCTTTTTGAAAACTTTGTAGAAGAAAATTTAGGGGTAACAGAAGTTGAAAAAACTCAAGAAGTTGAAATAGAAGATATTAAAAAGATGGGCAAAAAAATTGTCCAACCGACATTCATCATAGATTACCCGAAATCAATTTCGCCTTTGTCGAAAGCGTCGCCGGAGAATCCGCAGATTGCCGAGCGGTTTGAATTGTTTATCAACGGGATGGAATGCGCTAACGGTTTTTCGGAACTCAACGACCCGCAGGAACAGTTTGAGCGTTTTGTTGACCAAATGAAAGAACGCGAATCGGGCGACGCGGAAGCGATGGTTTTGGACGAAGATTACATCCGCGCACTCGCCTACGGAATGCCGCCCGCCGCCGGAATCGGCATCGGAATTGATCGCCTTGTAATGTTGCTGACAAACAAACACTCGATCCGCGACGTGATTCTGTTCCCGCATATGCGACCGGAAAAACGCGAAGAGGAAAAGGAAGCGAAAGAAAATTAATATGCGTGAAAAGTTGAAGTAGATTTGTTAAAGAACCGGATGTCTAATGCGGAAACACGCACGAAGTAAGTGTGCAGTCTTTCATACACTTACTTCGTGCTGTTTCTGCATTTAAATAACAATTTTCGCTCATAACAGAGATTTTTTACTCATAACAAAGAAAAATCGCTCATTTCAAAGATGCTTTTGCATATTTCAGAGAAAAATCGCTCATAACAAAGAAAAATCGCTCATTTCAGATGTGTTTTCGTGCATTTCACACTTTTCTTGCATATTTCACACTTTTTTTGCTCATAACAGAGATTTTTTACTCATAACACGCTTTTTTTGCTCATAACAAAAGAAATTTCTGCGTAATCGAAAAAAAAGGCAGTTCGGGCTTTTTATTTGAATTATTTGAAAAATTACAGGAATCGGCGGGCGAAAATCGGTTATAATAATTTGCAGAAATTATCGGCAATTGAGAAAGTTTAATTGCAGACAAAATTTAACCTACAAGGGGAAATGTGATGGAAACAGAGAATAATTACGACGAAAAAGACACGACCGCGACCGGAAAAGATTTGCCGAAGGGTGACGGAACGGTTTCAGACGAAGATGTGCAGGCGATTGACGGTGAAAACGATGACCGCAAAACAGGTCAAGATCATTCAACCGAAGACCACGAAAAAGAAATGCCGCGCGATGGTGTCGGTGCAATACAAGACAGTTCGCTGATCAAGGAAGATATTGCTCACATCGAAGATTAACCTAATTATATTAAGCAAATAAAATGAATTTTACAGATACTGAATCGCAAATCGGAGGCATCGAGCAAATTTTTGCCGATGCTAAAAAAGAAGATAATTGGAACACGGATGATGTAATGCTTTACAGCTATTACTTTGTGGACAAGAAAGTTGATTCACTCGAAGAACTCGGTAATTATCTTGAGGAAAAAGGGTATGATTTTATAGACATTTTTGAACTCGGTGATGAAGAAACAAACGAATCAACCGGCGAATTCCTTTTGCACATAGACAAAGAAGAAAAGCACACACCGCAGTCTTTAGCAGAGAGAAACGTCGAATTTGCCAAACTCGCCAAAGAATACGAAGTCGAAACCTACGACGGTTGGGAATTCGGCGAAGTCGGCGTTTATGATGATGAAGACGACGAAGACGAAAATGAATGAAAGCATTTTTTTACACGAGTTTCGCTTTAATCGCCTTTGCTTTCAATTCAATTCTGTGTCGTATTGCGCTTGGCACGGCGGCGATTGATGCGGCGAGTTTTACGACGGTTCGGCTGATTTCGGGCGCGATTGTGCTTTTTATCATCAGCTTGTTTTCAGCCAAAAAAGAAACAAAAAGTGGAAATTGGTTTTCCGCTTTTTTTCTTTTCGGCTATGCGATTTGTTTTTCGTTTGCTTACATCAGTTTGACAACGGCGACGGGCGCGTTGATTTTGTTCGGTTCGGTGCAAACGACAATGATTGTCGTCGCACTTTTATCAGGCGAAAGACCGAAATTTTTAGAATGGATTGGTTTGCTTTTTGCGCTTGGCGGATTGGTTTATTTAGTTTTTCCGGGCTTGTCTGCACCGCCGATGTTTAGTTCTTTGTTGATGGTGTGCGCGGGAGTTGCTTGGGGGTTTTACACTCTGCGCGGCAAA